>OMIK01000092.1 GCA_900299075.1 Chlorobi bacterium Chlorobi_1 | reverse complement strand
GGGCGGCGAGCAGCAGCGGGTCGCCATAGCTCGCGCCCTGGTCGGCGAGCCGGTCGCGATCCTTGCCGACGAGCCCACCGGCAACCTCGACCCCGAATCGTCGATCGAGGTGCTCGAGTACCTCAAGAAGATCAACGCCAAGGGGATCACGGTGGTCATCGGCACCCACGACTACGAACTGGTCCGCCACTACCCCTCGAAAACGCTGCTGATCCAGGACCAGGGGCTCGTGGAGACCTCCATCCAGGCCTGCTCCACCGGATGGCGCCCGGTTGCAGTTACTGCCGGGAATCAAGAGAAGGAAGAAAGGACGACAGATTCATAAGGGGCAACAGGGCAAAGAACGGGGGAACCCTCTTCCGTTTTGTCCTTTCGGTCCCTGTCGTCCCCTGTGCCCTGCTCATGGCAACCCGGTCAACGATCGCGCCTCTTTTCCAGCCACCGCCCGGCTGCGAACAGGAACGGGATCGAACCGCCGATGCCGGCGACAACCAGTGGCCCGGCCCAGGCGAATACCCCGGGGTCGACCTGCCGGTCGGAGATGGCCCTGATGAGGTAGAGCGTACCGAGGGGAAGGTTGCACAGCAGCCCGGTTGCGGTGCCCGGCATGTACCTTCGCTGGAAGAGCGAGACGAGCAGGTGGGGAAACACCACATTCAGCACCATCGCCAGCGTGTATCCGGCCATCGCGTAGGCAGCGACGCTCCCCGCCCCGGATATCGATGCCGCTGCAGCGGCAACCACGAGAAGCAGGGAGAGCACGGCGACGGCGAAGCGGAACCCGGCCGCGCCGACTGGAGCATGCCACCGCCCCGCCGCCTCTGACCAGGCAGGCAGCCACATCGCCTCCTCGGCGTTATGCGCCAGCACCCCGAGAGTGAAGAGCCAGCCGAGTTCGTTGAGGGACATGATGCAGGGTAATTCAGGTGTCGGGGCCAATCGTCGGGTCGACGGGCATGTTGTCCCACTCCGCCAATGCATTGGTCAGCGGCCGGTCCCCCTGACAATGCGCAGGATATCGAGTTTCACCAGCCAAATGATGGCACGTGACACCTCGATACGGCGTGATGGGGAAACCACGTCGGCAACGCAAGCCACGGAACACGCCCCCTGGCTTGCGGCTTCGATCAGCTGCCGGATCTCGTCCTCCGGCGGGAGAACCGTCTTTGCGAAATTGACCATCGCCAGCTTCCGGTATGCCGTGATGCGCCGCCATGCGGTATCGACATCCGAATCGGAGAGGCAGAGGAGTGTTTCCGGCGTCAGTTGAGCCGTAGGATAGGCCGCAAAAGCGTCGAAAGGGTCCAAGCGTGCCGGCCAGGCTCTCCCTGCCGGCTTCAGCTCCCCGGCTGAACGGGAGCGGCGGATCTCCGAAAGCTCCGACCACAGGGCCTCGTAGCGAGGCATGATGGCTGCCCAGTCGAAGAGCTCCCGAGCCCTCGACTGGCCGGCAGCCCCCAGTTTCCGGCGTAATTCCGGCGATGCGAAAAGCCGGGCGAACGCGTCGGTGGCTGCGGGTACGTCAACGGCGACAAAGGCGCAGGTGTGGCCACAATACATATCGTAGGTATCGATTTCGAGGGCGTGGCGCAGTGCGAGGTCGCTGCCGAAACCGGCACCGGGCATCAGCGTCGGGATCCTGAAGCCGTCGATTTCGTGCCGAACCGTATCCCTGTACCCGTCCCAGTCACTGACCACCACCGGCAACCCCGCAGCCATAGCCTCGATCGGCGTTATCCCGAAGGTCTCCTGGATGTTGTCCGAAAGGCTGCAGAAGATATCCGCGCTCGCCCAGGCAAGTCCACGCGCATCTGGTTTCCGGCCGTCGAGCCTCACCACCCGGACATCGGGACAGGCCGTGGCAGCTGCTTCCGCGAAGGCCTTCGCGATGAAGTCGTTGGCGTGCCACCCGCACTCGACCAGGACAGCCCGCTTCCCGGAGTGTCGCACCGCCGCCTCGATCGCCTGGTACATTGCCAGTGGATGGGCTTTGGCATGGAACGAAAGGCGCCCCATGAACAGCACGACGACCTCCTCGCCATCGATCCCCAGGCTCCTTCGTGCATCGGCTTTACGGGACTCGGTGAAGACGAAGTCCTGCGTATGCACCCCGAGGGGGATGACCGGGAACCGGGGCAGGACGACCCTGGTGATCCCCAGACGTTCCTGCAGATAATCGGCCTGGGCCTGGAGGACTCTCCGGACATTGTCCTGGACGGCCCGGCTGGTGCAGATCACCGCATCCCACGGCTGCACCGGTGCGGTAACCAGCTCTGCCAGGGCATCCATAGCCCTGGCGGACGATGTGGTGTGGGTGATTCCGCAAAGGCTCCAGGAGCCGTGCCCATGGGTACCCCGCTGGTAAGCATGCACACTGATGCCCGGGCCGGGAAAGTAGACCATCCCCGATCGCCCCAATGATGCCAGGGAGTTCCTGTCGACAACATTGACCGGTTCGGATCGCCCGGCAAGGCGTGCCGCATCGGTGAACTGATTCGAATGTGCGGCGTTTTCAACCTGCACCCAGAACTCCGAAACGGTTGCATGTTCGAAAAAGCCGCGAAGGAAAGATTCTCCGGCCGCATTTCGGCCCATCAACCTGGGTGCAGATGTCGTGTAACCTTCCGGGTGATAGTAGATGCAGGGGTTCATCTCATTGGAATTTGATATCTATCTGCCTGGCTCTCATCTCCAGGCCGTCGGCCATATCCCGGTGCCGTCAACTCCCCGCCAGACAGGGATCACGCTTGACCCACCGGTACGTTACCGGTCAACGGCCAACGTGCGCCTTAACGTGTTTCTCCCATGCCATCCTGGCCAGGTTCATCGCCCCCTGATCGTTGTTCAGGAAGCTGACCGAACAGTTCGAGCAGGGCCCTTGCTTGTCATCGGGCGAAATCAGGTGTCGTCGCCATGCAACCGCAGCTTCAGCGCCATAGAGCTCGAAAATCGATCCATAATCACGCAGGTTGCCGTAACGGTACGGCCCATGCATTTCCGCGTCCGACTTTATATGGCAACACGGCACCACCGTTCCGTCATATCCGACATTAACATGCGCAAACGGGAAATGGCAAGGCAGGCTGCGCCGTGCCGGCATCGTAAAGCCCGAGAGCAGGCCACCTCGATCAGTCCCTTGATTCCAGTAATTGATCGACCTGATTTCAATCCCGGTGACTTGAGACGGCACCGTTGCGATCAGGTACTCTTGCAGTGACATCTTGATGAACCGGATCGGCTTCTCGAGACGTCTGGCGACGTCAACCATGGAATTGATCGAATTCAGGTCGTCGTACTTCTCTCCAGGAAGCACATGGATGGAGATGTGCAGGTAGTCGAGCCCGGCTGCAGACAGCTCTTCGAGGTATGCCGGGGAAAGGTAATCGCCATTGGTATAGATCATCAATCGGGCGCGGGGTACATGGGACCTGGCTTCCCGCACCCGCTCAAGGATGAGGCGATCGGCAAGCGGCTCATTGTAACCCGAAAACACAAAGTTGCCGGCAAAATCAACCTCCTGCAGGTTCGACAGCAAAAGGGACCATAACTCCTCCGGCAAACGACGATTCGTGCCAAGACGGTCTCCGGTCGAGTTCGGGCAGTAATCGCATCGACGATTGCAACAGGAGTGTGTTTCGACCTCCACCCTCGAGACCGATTTGGCGAACAACGCTTTTGCCGATTGACGATCAGGCGCCTTGATGAAGGCCTCTTTTCCTATATACATGTATCGCTGCCTCCGTGGAAAAAAATGGACTCCGGGCGACAACAGAGGGCTGTTCCAGACAAGGCTCCTGCCAGAGGGCCGGATACCCGGGTCACCGTTCATCGATGCATCCACAAAGTATCGCTTTTCCACGATAGAGGAGCCCCATGCTACCAGAGAACGACGCTGTACCTCCGGGCTTGCAACAGCAAAGCCTGACGCAGGAGGTCAGGCGTTGCTGATGCGGCCTTCACATGGGTTGTTACGAGCAGCCGGTGGTCATGCCGCAGTCGTCGCAGACCTTGCAGGTGCCGTTCTGCTTGACGCGCATGGAGCCGCAGTTCTCGCACTGCTCGCCGGTGTAGCCCTGCACCCTGGCCTGGGCGATCTGGCTCTGCAGGACGGAGTTCTGCTCGTCGGCATGGGCTGCGGCGACGTGGATCGCCATCTCGGGCTCGTGGCCGTTGGAGGCCTTGCCGTTGCCGTTCTTCGACGACACCTCCGGCACCTCGTCGACCGCCTTGACGTGGACGAAGTCCTTGCGGCCGAGGTAGTCGTAGCCGATGGAGCGGAAGACGTAGTCCAGGATCGATGTGGAGTTCTTGATGGCGTTATGCCCCTGGACAGCGCCGGCCGGCTCGAACCGGGTGAAGGTGAAGCTGTCGACCAGCTCGTCGAGCGGCATGCCGTACTGGAGCGCCTTTGAGGCGAGCACGGCGAAGCAGTTGAGCAGCCCCTTGAAGGAGGCTCCCTCCTTGTACATGTCGATGAAGATCTCGCCCAGCGATCCGTCCTCGTACTCGCCGGTCCTGAGGAAGACCTTGTGGCCGCCGACATAGGCCTCGCGGATGTACCCCTTGCGGCGCTTGGGGAGCACGCGGCGTTCGGAGCGGTGATAGACGCGCTCGACGATGCGCTCCTGCACCTCCTTCGGTCCCTTGGTCTCGTCGAGGTCATCCTCGTTGCCGAGCATGATCACCTCGTCGAGCGGCGAGGAGTTGGAGATGTTGAGCGGCTGCGAGAGCTTGGAGCCGTCCCGGTAGATGGTGATCGCCTTGACCATGTGCTGCCAGGCGGAGGTGTAGACCTCGCCGATCTCGGCGGTGGTGGCGCCGGCAGGCATGTTCACGGTCTTGGAGATGGCGCCGGAGATGAAGGGCTGCACGGCGGACATCATCTGCACGTGGGCCATGTGGTTGATGTAGCGCTTGCCGTTCTTGCCGCAGGTGCTGGCGCAGTCGAAGACCGGAAGGTGCTCCTCCTTGAGGTGCGGGGCGCCTTCGATGGTCATGGTGCCGCAGACGTAGTCGTTGGCGGCCTCGACATCTTCATGCGTGGCACCGAGGGCGGCGAGCATGTCGAAGGAGGGATCGTTGAGCTCCTGCTCGCTAAAGCCGAGGGATTTGCAGAACTCCTCGCCGAAGATCCACTTGTTGAAGGCGAACCGGATGTCGAACACCCCCTCGAGCTGCTTCTCGACCAGATCGACCTTGTCGTCGGTGAAGCCGCGGCTCTTGAGCCACTGCTGGTTGATGCCGGGGCAGCCCCTGAGGGTACCGTGGCCCTTGCAGTACTTCTCGATATCCTCGACCTGGCTGTCGGAGTAGCCGAGGCGACCGAGCGCCTTGTGCACCGACTGGTTGACGATCTTGAAGTAGCCGCCTCCGGCAAGCTTCTTGAACTTGACGATGGCGAACTCGGGCTCGATGCCGGTGGTGTCGCAGTCCATCACCAGGCCGATGGTGCCGGTCGGCGCGATGACGCTCACCTGGGCGTTGCGGAAGCCGTGCTTCATGCCCTTCTGCAGCGCCTCCTCCCAGACCTTGCCGGCCGCATCGAACAGCTCCTTCGGGCAGTACTCGGCGTCGATGCCGCGGGGCAGCACGCTGAGCCCCTCGTACTCCTCCTCGGAGGTATTCCTGGCGGCCCTGCTGTGGTTGCGGATGACGCGCATCATGTCGTCGGCGTTCTCGCGGTAGCGGGCGAAGGCTCCCAGGTCCCCGGCCATCTCGGCCGAGGTGACGTAGGCCTGGCCGGTCATGAGCGCCGAAATGGCGCCGGCGAGGGAGAGGGCGCGCGGCGAGTCGTACGGAATGCCGAGCACCATGAGCAGTCGGCCGAGGTTGGCGAAGCCGAGGCCGAGCGTCCTGAATTCGTAGCTCAGGCGGGCGATATCCTTCGACGGGAAGTGCGCCATCAGCACCGAGACCTCCAGCACGACGGTCCAGAGCGCGGAGGCATGGAGCAGCTCCCGGATCTTGATCTTGCCGCTCTCCTCGTTCAGGAAGTGGGCGAGGTTGAGGCTGGCGAGGTTGCAGGCCGTGTCGTCGAGGAACATGTACTCGCTGCACGGGTTGCTGGCGTTGATGCGGCCGCTCTTCGGGCAGGTGTGCCAGTCGTTGATGGTGGTGTCGAACTGGAGCCCGGGATCGGCGCACTTCCAAGCGCTCATGACCACCTTCTCCCAGAGGTCGCGGGCACGGACGGCGCGGGCCTCCCTGCCGGTGGTGCGTTCGCGGAGCACCCACATCTCGTCGTTCTGGACCGCCTTCATGAAGGCGTTGGTCATGCGGACGCTGTTGTTCGAGTTCTGGCCGCCGACCGTCTGGTAGGCTTCGGATTCGTAGTGGGTGTCGTACTCGTCGAAGTCGAGGCTGGTGTAGCCCTGCTCGACGAGGGCGAGCACGCGCAGGATGTAGCTCATGGGCACGCCGCGATGCAGGGCGTTGCGGATGAGCTTGTCGAGCGCAGGGTTCACCTGGCGGTCGGTACCGCCGTTCAGGCCCTCGGAGACGATCGCCTTCAGGAAGCGCGAGCAGATCTTGGAGCCGGTCACCATCGAGGCGACCTTGTCCTCCTCCTTGGCCTTCCACTCGATGAACTTCTCGATGTCGGGATGGTCGATGTCGATGATCACCATCTTGGCGGCTCGACGGGTGGTGCCGCCGGACTTGATGGCCCCTGCGGCCGAGTCGAAGATCTTGAGGAAGCTCATCAGGCCGGAGGAGCTGCCGCCGCCGCTCAGCTTCTCGCCGGAGCCGCGGAGGTTGGAGTAGTTGGTGCCGGAGCCGCTGCCGAACTTGAAGACCCTGGCCTCGCGGATGGCGAGGTCGAAGATGCCGCCCTCGTTGACCAGGTCGTCCTGCACCGACTGGATGAAGCAGGCGTGGGCCTGCGGACGGCTGTAGGCGTCCTCGGACTCGCGCATCTCGCCCGTCTTCTGGTCGACGTAGAAGTGCCCCTGGGCAGGGCCGTCGATGCCGTAGGCGAACTTGAGGCCGGTGTTGAACCACTGGGGCGAGTTCGGGGCGGCCATCTGCGCGAGCAGCATGAAGGCGACCTCGTCGTAGAAGGCCTGCGCGTCATCGGGGGTGTCGAAATAGCCGTACTGCTCGCCCCACTCCCTCCAGCAGCCGACCATGCGGTGCACGACCTGCCTGATCGAGTTTTCGCTGCCGGTCACCGGACGCCCTTCGGCGTCGAGCAGGGGCTGGCCGTTCTCGTCGCGCTGCGGCACTCCGGTCTTGCGGAAGTATTTCTGGGCAAGGATGTCGGAGGCGACCTGCGACCATGAAACCGGAACCTCGACGTCGTTCATCTCGAACACCTTGGAGCCGTCCGGGTTGCGCAGCACGGAGGTCTTGTGGGTGTACTCGAAGCAGTCGTAGACGTTCTTTCCGGGAGTAGTGAACAAACGGGAAATTTTCATGGAAGGTCTCCGAAGTCAATAAAATGTTTTGAACAGGTAATTGCTTTTTTGAGAGCAACTTATCCCTTCAGGGAGCAAGTATCCGGCACGCTTGCAAAAAACGTAAGGGGTAATATAAACACCTCGCAAAACTGCTGAAAAAGCTTTGTGAAAAACCGGAAAAAAAGTTTTCAGGACTTCCTGAATAGATACGTCGACCCGGCCGCCTGGCTCTCTTCCCGAAACCATATGGCGACGGCATCCCGGCAGGTCTCCTGACTCTGGACGGCGACGCTGCGGCAGCGCCATGCTTCGGAGGCATCCTTCCCCGGCCTTCCCCGTGGCATTTTTGGGGGGTGGCAGAGTGTCTGCTATTCCAGCCGGACCGGCATAGTGGACAGTGCTGTCCGCTTCGCCATCCGGCATACCGTCCTACAGTTGCGGGTACAGTGTACGATTCAAACGTACTTCCCTATTATCCGGATGTGGGCATCCGGCACCGGCATGCGGAAAGAACTCATCAAGTGTAACGTTTTTTTTCGGGCAGGTCAACTTCGGAGAGGCATTTTTCCCCGCCTATTTCATTTTCCACTCACGGGGATCGAGGGTATTGAGCCACTCGAGGGTGCGGCGGATCCCCTCCTCTTGCGGCACCGCGCTCCGCCATCCGAGCAGGTTCCGCGCCTTGGAGACCTCTACATGGGCGCGCGAGGCGAGCACCTCGACCCCCTGCCGGGTGAGCATCGGGCGTTTCGGGCTTCTGGCGATGCGGTACAGGTGCTCCATCGCTCCCGCAAGGCCGTGCACCAGGCCGTAGGGCAGGTGGAGCGACGGCGGCCTGGCCCCGATCCCTTCGGCGAGCCGTGAGCAGAACTCCTCGAAGGTGGTCGCCTCGTCGTCGCAGGCGAGGAAGGCCTCTCCCGCTGCTGCCGGATGGGTTGCGGCAAGCATGCAGAGGTCGACAAGGTTGTCGATGTAGACAAGGCTGATGACGGCCCCCCTGGCCCAGTAGAACATGAGGCCGCGCCGGATGATGTCGGCGAGGAGCGGGAAAAGGGTCCGGTCACGAGGCCCGTAGACCCAGGAGGGGTGCAGCATGCTCACCTCGAGCCCGCGCTTCGACGCGGCCCACGCCTCGATCGAACTGCCGATTTTCGTGTCGGCGTACGAGGCACCACGGGGTGAATAGGGGGTCTGTTCGTCGATCCGGTCGAGCCGGTAATGGGGAAAACACTCGAAGGAGCTGATATGGACCACCCGGCCGACGCCGTGCCGCAGGGCGGCGTCGCACACCCGCCGGGTCCCGCCGACGTTGATGTCGATGAACTCCTGCATCGCCCCCCAGTCGGAGGTGATCGCCGCGGCATGGAAGACGAGGTTGCACCCCTTCACGGCGGCATCGACGGCCTTGTCGTCACGCACGTCGCCCTCGGCAACCTCGACGCCCGCACGCCGGAGCTCGGCGGCCTCCGGATTGCCCTTGCGAACCAGGGCCCTGACGCTCCAGCCCTCGCGCAGGCACCGGTCGACCAGGTGCGAACCGATGAAGCCCGAAGCGCCAGTAACCAGAACAACATTCCCCATGCCTTGCTCCTTTGTATGCGTTTTTCTACCAGTACTCAATACACCAGCACCAGCCCCCCGATCGAGAGCCCTGCCCCGGTGCCGACCAGCAGCAACCGGTCACCACGCCTCGCGCGTCCGTCCCGAACCGCCTGGTAGAGGGTAGCCGGAATCGATGCCGAAACGCAGTTGCCCAGCTCTGCGATCGTCTCGACGATCGACTCGTCCGGCCAGCCGAACCGGCGGAGGAGCTGCAGGCCGACCCCGCTCGCCTGGTGCGGGACGACCAGGTCGATGTCGCCGAGGCCTGTCGAAAGCCCGGGCCTGAGCCCTTCGAGGAACGCCGCATCGTACCGTCGCACCATGCGGAGTACCGCCGGCCCATCCATATGGAACAGGTCGTCCTTCGGATCATGCCCTGGCAGCCGCGGGTGGCGGGCCGAACCGCCCCCCATGATCGCCGTCAGGTAGGCCCCATCCCCCCAGGTCCTGAACGAGGCGCTGCAGATGCGGGACGGCTCACCTTCGCCCGGCCTGACGAGCACGACGGCTGCCGCCGCGTCGCCCATCAACGTCGCCGACTCCGGCTGGTCGAAGTCGAGGCCACAGGAGGCGATATCGGAACTGGCGACGAGGATCCGTCCGAAACGCCCGGAAAGCAGGTAATGGGCTGCCGCCTCGAGGGCGGTGATGAAGCTCAGGCAGGCGGTCTGCACCGTCATGGCGGGAATGCCGCTGGCGCCAAGGCCGAGCTGCCGCTGGATCAGCGAGCCCATCTCGGGAAGGGACTGTTCGCCGGTCGCGGAGGCGTTGATGATCAGGTCGAGCTCATCGGGGCGCATGCCGGCGTCGCCCAGGGCCTCCCTGGAGGCTTCGGCTGCCATGAAGGAGGCCGACTCCCCGTCCACCCAGCGGCGTTCGCGTACCCCGTTCCGGCGTTCGATCCAGCCTTCGGGCAGGGCGCAACGGGCTTCGAGCTCTTTGTTGGGAACGATCCTGGACGGGAGGTAACGGCCAACACCGGCGATACGGAGGGGAAGGTTGAGCTCCATGCGGATGGGCACTGCGTTGCAAGAGGAGGCTTCCGGCCGCGCCAAGGGACGGTCCGGGGAAATTGTCTTTAAAGATAGCATTCGCGATACCGATTTCGATTTCGAAAGCGTTTTGAAATCGATAGCGATCGTGATGAAGATGGAGCAAGCGATGGAGATGTTGGCCGAGGAGGGGGGTTGATCCACCCAGGCAGACAGGAGCGATTGTTTACGTTGAATAAGGGCCACGGTTTTGTTAAATTTACAACTCAGATACAGCACGTTGATTCCGTTAACCGCAACCCCCTCCCCGCCACGAAAAAGCTGTTCCTCACCCTGGCGCTGCTGGTGTCCGGTTCACTGGCGGCTGCGGCCGCCCCCCTGCTCAGGTGGGGCGCCGACCCGAGCGGCTGTGCGCCGTACGTTTTCTCCGATCCGGCAAATCCCCAGTCCTACACCGGCTTCGATCATGAGTTCGCCGAAGCGCTCGCACACGAAATGGGCATGAGCGCCAAGTTCGTCCCGACCGACTGGGAGAGCATCGTCGCCTCCCTCCAGCGCAAGGAGTTCGACGTGATCATCGACGGCTTCGAGCCCACCGAGGACCGGGGCCGCGAGGTGCTCTTCAGCAAGCCCTACTACCTTTTCAGGCTCCAGCTCACCGTCCGGAAAGGAGAGCAGCGGATCCACTCAATCGAAGATTGCAAAAAGCTCGGCATCCCGGTCGGCACCCTGGTCAACTGCGCATCTTCACGAATGCTCGACGAGGGAGGCTACAAATCGGTCGGCTACCAGGATCCCGTGGGTGCCTACCAGGACCTGGAAACCGGAAGAATCGACGCCGTGGTGATGGATGTGGCCGCGGAGATGTACTACGCGCGGCACAACCCGAAACTCAAGGCTGCCGGCGAACCTTTCAACACCGGAGCCTATGTGGTCGGCATCAGGAAGGAGGATGCGGAACTGAAAAAAAGCGTGGACGCGGCCATCGACCGACTGGCAGACAACGGCACGACCGAGAGGATCTTCAGGAAATGGGAGTTGTGGAATGACGAACAGCTCTCGCTCCGTACGAAAGAACCGGCGAAATACGAGGTGGCAAAATCGACCTTCAACTGGTCGGAGGGGCTGGTCAAGCTGAGCAAGGCGGCCCTGGTGACCGTGCTGATCGCTTTCGGCGCGATGCTGATCGCGGTCGTGCTCGGCATCCCGCTCGCGCTCGGGCAGTCGAACGGCAACAAGGCGCTCCGTGCGCTCTGCACCGCCTACATCGAGTTCTTCAGGGGGACGCCGGTGCTGGTGCAACTCCTCTTCCTCTATTTCGGCCTGCCGGTGGTCGGCATCACCCTGCCCGGATGGCTCACGGCGGTGGTCGGCCTGGGGCTGAACTACGCCGCCTATGAATCGCAGGTCTACCGCACCGCTTTCGAAGCGGTGCCGGACCGGCAGTGGCAGGTGGCCTACTCCCTCGGCATGCGGCCGCTGCAGGCGTTCCGCAGGATCATCTTCCCGCAGGCTTTCCGCATCGCCCTCCCGCCGATGACCAACGACTTCGTCTCCCTGTTCAAGGACTCCTCCACGGCCTTCGCCATCGCCGTCTGGGAGCTGGCCACCGCCTACCGAGAACTGGCCAACGCCACGCAGAGCTATCTCGGCATCGGGCTGGTGGTATGCGTCTATTACCTGGCGATGAGCCTGCCGCTGGCCCACTACGCCCATAAACTCGAGAAGCGCCTGCAGCGGAGATCCTCAGGCATTCTTTCATCCGGGAGCGACACATGATCAGTATCAGGGGACTGGGCACCTCCGTGCAGGGGGCGAAGCTGCTGAACGCCGTCGACCTCGAACTCGAAGCGGGCCGGATCCTCGGGATCATCGGACCCTCGGGAAATGGCAAGACGACGCTGCTGCTGTGCCTGTGCGGCCTGCTCCCCTTCCAGGAAGGGAGCGTCCGGGTCGGCGGAAGGACGCTCACGGCTGCCGACAGCGGCACCCGCTCGGAGGCGCTGTGGGAGTTCAGGAAAAAAACCGGCATCGTCTTCCAGCACCTGCACCTCTTTCCGCACCTCACCGTGCTCGGCAACATCATCGAAGCACCGGTGCAGGTCTGCCGCATGCCGATAGCAGAGGCCGTGCGCATGGCCATGGGGCTGCTGGCCAAACTGGGGATCGAGCAGCACCGCGACAAGTATCCGGAAGAGCTTTCGGGGGGGGAACAGCAGCGGGTGGCGATCCTCAGGGCCCTGGCGATGAATCCGGAGGTCCTGCTCCTCGACGAACCGACCAGCGCGCTCGACCCGATCAGGAGCGGGGATGTCCGCCGGCTGCTTCAGGAGTTCGCCGCCTCGGGCCACACCGTAGTGATCGTTTCGCACTCGGTCAGGTTCCTCAAAGGCATCGCCGACAGGCTCGCCTTCATGGGAAAGTCGGAGATGGTCGAAATGAACACGACCGCCGAGCTGCTCGACAACCCGCGTGATGAGCGGACCAGGGAGTTCCTCAGCTATTCCGAACTGAACTGAACCGCCTCAGGCGGCGGGCGTCAAGGCTGCACCTCGACGTGGAGCCGGTAACGGGCAATGACTGAAGGCTCCCCTTCCCAGGGGCGCCATTCCCGGAGGATGATCTCGCCGACCCCCGGCTTCCTGGCCTGGAAGAGAAACTCCACATTGCCCCCCGATCCGACCTGGCCGACAGCCGGATAATGGGGCTCCTCGGCGATCATCCCGACCACCTCCCGGTCCCACCGTTCCGGATCCCAGCGGAAACCTGTCGTAGCGTTCTCCGGAAGCGTAATCCTGAGCGACTCCCCCGCGTGGAGGGCGACCGTTCGGCCGTTGTCCGACTCGTTGAGCAGAAGAACCATGGGCGCCCCCTTATCCCTGTTTTGCCGGCCGGCTACAGTACCGCAACCGCAGGCGGTGAAGAGCGCAAGCGCCGTGAATGCCACGGCGAAGCGCATAATGGATGGTACCCTCCTCATGTGCAATGGATTTTCCAGCATCAACACTGTTTCGACGGGTAACGTTCACGGGCGCCACCGTTGCCGATGGCGCCCGTGACGCGGGGATCAGAGGGTAATGCCGTAGCTCTCGTTGAAGAACCCGGCCCTGATATAGGCCTCGCTTGCATACGCATAGCCATGGTCGCCCCATCCTGTCCCCCAGCTGTTGCGGACGATGAAGCGGCCATCGGTCCTGTAGCCGACGATGGCGATGGCATGGCCGCCCCTCACGGTGTCTGGCATGAAGGTGTCGAGCAGCCCATGCGTCGCCGTGGCGTTGTCCCAGGTGTGATCGACACCGAGTGCGGCCAGGATCGGGCCATGGGTTGCCAGCCAGGTCCGCCACTGGGCGACATCCTTTCCGAGGTTGAAATAGGAGGCGATCTTCCTGGTAGCCGCCGTGGCATAGAAGGTGCTCTCCTCGCCGAGGTACATGTAGTTCGTTATCTGGAACGGCAGCAGGCTTTCCGTCACGGCCCCCTTGTTCCTGAGGATATCGACGGCACCTTTCAGGGTGGTGCCCGCCGATTCGATGAAGCTGTTCGGATTCGGGTCGGTATCGAACTCCTTCGAGCCCATCCAGGAGAGGCGGATAGAGAGATGATCGTTCTGCGCGAGCCTGCCGGCCTTGACGAAGTGGTAGCGCGCGACGCTGTCGGTCGAACCCCAGCCGACGCACGAACCGGTCGGCCCCTGGTCGCCGATGTCCCACCACGCCGTCCTGAGATCGACGCTAGCCGGCAGCGCCACGGTTTCCGGCGGCGCCTGGATCGCGCCTGCCGCCAGGGCATGCCCCAGGCACCAGTCGGCCTCGATGCCTTTCGACGGCACCACGTTGCAGATGCGATGCTGCTCCGGGCGGATTGTTGTTTGGTCTGTCATTTCGCTCCTCCTGTTTTTTGGGTTTGTGGGGGTAACGGGAACGGATTACAACAGGGTACAACTCGAAACGCATCAGCCACCGCCTCGCCTCGGGCCGCATAGATGCATGGCCCAAAGAGCACAACAGCCACACACGAAAAATGGGGGCGAGAGGATGTACTTCCGAAAAATCGGGATCAACAGGGAAAACCGGGCGTCAGGATGTGCCGCTTCCGACTGTGGGAATCGAAATAGCAGCTCGCGGGAATATGATGGAAATATATGCAGAAATGATGAGAAACAAAACAAAGGATTCTCTCATCCTGCAGCGGAAGTGATCAGGAATCGCTGTCGCATACGGGACGGCACTATTGGCCGCGCTTGCGGATCAGATCGATCAGCTCGGTGGTCTGGTGGGCCTGTTTCTCGAGGGCCTCGGCAAGGCGCTCCATGTCGCTCCGGCGCTCACGCTCGGTCTCGGTGTCGAACAGGATGGGGCGCTGGAAGCCTTCCGATATCCTGAATATCTGCCGGCAAAGCACGAACAGGATCACGGAGAAGGCCGGCATCAGGTACTCTCCGAGCAGGACGGGCAGTTCACGATAGTGGTCGATGACACCGGCCCAGTCGCCGGTCAGGAGGGCATCCCACTTCACGAAGAAGTAGAGGTAGACCAGCGGATGGTAGACCAGGAAAAGACGCTGCAGCCTGGACTGCCGGCGCCTGGCCGGGTCGCTCTCATATTTCGAGAGCAGCCAGGGGAAGTGCCCCACGAGCATGGCCGCTCGCCGGTCGTTGAGGTAGTGGGCGCCCTGCAGGGCTGAGTCGAGGAACGACGACACCTGGGTCAGGAGCATCGCCGAGAGGATGGTGGCCAGGAAGGTGTAGCTGAGTTCGTCGAACTTGAACGAACCGGCAAGGTAGGGCAAGGTGATCGTCTTCGGCTTGATGACGATGAAGAGCAGGGCGATGCCGGCAAGCAGCAGGGAGAAGGTATGCAGCTTCCTGGCCTGCCGGAGGCTTTCGATGACCGCTTCGGCGTTTGCCCCCTGCATGGAGTTGCCGGGAGGGTCTTTCCGCATCAGGGCGGCGGAATCGGTCGCCGCAGAATAGAGGCCGTTGACGCCGATGTCGCACCCCAGCACCCCGTCGTAGCGGGTCTGTATGTCGATCGTGCTGCGGCTGAAATCCACCCCGTCGAGCAGCGCGCCGGAGAGGTCGGCGGCACGGAGATCGGCGGCATGGAGGTCCGCGCCCGAAAGCTTCGCC
>OMIK01000091.1 GCA_900299075.1 Chlorobi bacterium Chlorobi_1 | reverse complement strand
TGACGAACTCCCACAGCACCATCAGGCTCGCCATGACGAGCGCGATGGCCAGCAGCACATGGAGCAGGTGGTTGAAGGTCTGCAGCGCCCAGACGAGGCGCTCTTCAAAGGATCCTTTCATCGGTGGGTCGGATGGCCGTTGGTGAATCCCCTGCAGACGGGAGGATCACTGGATTCGGTTGCTTTGCCTGCTCCTCGAATTTCACGAAAAAACGGGAGCGATGCAACGGCTGCGGACGATTGCGGGCAACAAAACGCCTATCCGGCAATGACGCCCGCCCCAGTCCGGCCACCGGAAAGCTCCCGGCGCCCGAGCCGGGGCGGAGGCATCAACGCACGATCACCCTGACGTTCCCGGCCAGATTGCTGATATTCTGCGCCGAGATCACATTGACGCTCGATATGCCGCTGACCGACGCCGCGACCCCCGTGGCTTCCGAGCTGCCGAAAACGTTGGTTTCCGAATAACCGAACCGGATCCACCGAGAGCTGGCGACGGCGATGTCGGTCTGGTTGACGGTGCCGATCGTCCGCGCGAAGCCGATGGCATACCCCTCACCGACGGTCCGGGCCTGGATCTGGTTGAACTGCGTTATCGACCATGGATCAACCGCATACGCCGGCGCCGCTGCCAGTCCGAACCCGGCGAGCACCATGGCCTGCCGTATGATATATCCTCTTGTTTTCATCTTTTCCATCCTTTTGTCTTCAGGTTGCCGGCCCATGCTCATTCATGCGTCGCCTTGTACTCCTTCTTCCGGATCGTAGTGCCGTTGCCATTGCCGTTACCGGTTGCTGCAGCGTTGTTGGCCGCCTTGTCCTTGGTCTCCTTGATCTCGGGAACCTGTACCCCCGGCATCGACTTCCCGAAACAGCGCACCAGATCGATCTGGGTATCCTTGTCCTGGAGCACGATCAGGAAGGTGCAGCCGACGATGGCGGTCGGAACGGTAACGCCTCCGCTGGAAGAGAGCCCCGAAGCCAGGCCGGTCAACGCGCCGGTCGGACCGTTGATGAGGCCCGAAATCACCGGCGAAAGGGCCATTCCACGGCTTTTCGCATCGACCCCGATTCCGTACGAGATAAGATCCGGATAGGAAAGGAGGAGCACGTCGTAGCCCCGCAGATCACTCAGGCAGCCGATGTAGTGGGTCGCATCGTAGATCACGGTCGGCAGGTCAACCTCGTCGCCGGTGTTCTTGAGGCTCTGCACCGTAAGTGAGCCCACGACCCGCCCCTTAGCCACGCCGTTGAAGTCGAACAGGATCTTCCGATTCTTGGAATCGGGCTTCCTTGCCAGTTCGGCCGCGTTGTAGATCACCTTCGTAGCCCCGCTGTCGCCCTTGCCGACCTTGTGGATCGCGGTCGAGAAGAAGTATTGGGAAAGAACGGGAAGGCCGGCTATCTGGGCGGGTTTCCCGAGGACGCTGAAGAGCGTCGGCGACACGACGGGAGCCGTCACGGTTGCCGGCATGTAGGGTGGTACCTGCGTACCTTCAAAAGTGATGTTGCTGGAACCGACGCTGTTTGAGATATCGGCGCCGGCCACAGCACCGGTATTGTCCCCCTCGACTGTGGTGGCTGCAGACGCATCATTGCCATGGAGCATGAGGGCGATGCCGGCAACTGCAAGAATTTTTTTCATTGTTTTGACTGGTTAATAACACTCCTCCGGAACGCGAGGTCCCGGAGGAGTGCCGATTGATTGCGTAACCGTCGATCAGTTGTTGATCAGGTTGGCCACCGTCAGCGATCCGGAGGTAGAGCCGCCCCTCCAGGAGGCGCCGCCGGCAAGGCCGCCGGAGACCGCCGTCACCTGCGAATTGTCGCGCTGGATGCCGAACAGCGACGAACCGGAGGCAGAGCCGCAACGGCCCATGTCCTTCGCATACTCGTTGGCGCTCACCAGGGTGTAAGAGCTGTTGTGCACGTTGGCGAAGTTGGCGCCGCCGCCGGCAACGATGGCGTTGCCCTGGGTGCTGAAGTCGAAGGCCGTGATCTGGCCGATCGAGGTTTCGGCAAATGAAGGGGCTGCGCCCAATGCCATGGCTGCGGCGAACACGACGGCTGCGAATGTCTTTTTCATGATGGTTCTCCTGAATTGATTCATAGTTCAGTGCTTATGATAAACTCTGGTCACTGCCCCACGTCACCCTTGCGTGGCTTCATGGAACATTGACCAGCCAACGGTTCTCGTTCAATTAGCGTGCCAACGCTACCGGACGAAAGATGAGCCGGGCTGAAAGCCGCCGCAGGACGGCGCGGATGAGGGAAAACAGGTGCCATGGGACAAGGGAAAGCCGCCAATGGAAGAAGAGAAACCCATCTCATAGTGAACGCGAGCTTCTCATAGTGAGAAACGACGGGGCAGAGATGGAGGATATTCGCTTATATTCCCTCGAGCCCTCGCAACCGCAACCTGTCAACAGGAGACGAACATCATGGAAAACAGCAAGGTACTGGTCATCACCGGCGCATCGACCGGCATAGGGGAGGCGACCGCGAAACGGGCCGTCGAGGCGGGATGGCGCGTCGTGCTGGCAGCGCGTTCGGCGGAGAAGCTGCAAGCGCTGGAGTCGGAGCTAGGCAGCGAAAATGCCATGGCGGTCGCGTGCGACGTCTCGTCGTGGTCGGCACAACAAGAGATGTTCGGCAAGGTGCTCGAGCGGTTCGGCAGGTTCGATGCGGTGTTCGCCAACGCGGGCTTCTCGAAAGGCTCGACCTTCTACGGCGGAGAGGACCGGCCGGAGGAGTGGCGGGAGATGGTGCTGACCAACGTCTACGGCGCAGCCGTGACGGCCCGGCTTGCGCTGCCGGAGCTGGTCCGGACGAAAGGGCACTTCCTGGTCACCGGCTCGGTGGTCGGGCGCACCACCTCGATCCGCAACCTCTATTCCGCCACCAAGTGGGCGGTGACCGGCATGGCGCAGGCGATACGCAACGAGATGGCGGGCACGGGCGTCCGCGTCACCCTCGTCGAACCGGGGGTGGTCGACACCCCGTTCTGGGAACATCTGCAGAAGCCGTTCCCCTTCGAGCTCCAGGCCGACGACATCGCGCGAGCGGTGCTCTTCGCCCTCAGCCAGCCCCCGCATGTGGACGTGAACGAGATCCTGATCCGCCCCATCGGCCAGCCGCTCTGATGGCAACGGAAAAAGCCGGGCAGGCCGCCCGGCTTTTTCCGTTGCCAGCGCCAGTTTATCTCCAGCAGCCGCCGGGCCGCATCCCGCGGCCGCCCCCCTGCATGCCGCGCATGCCGCGGGACTCCTTCATCCTGAGCATCGTCTCGAGCTGCTTGCGGTCGAGCACGGAGGCCACCTCACGGAGGTGCCGGCTCCTGAGCGTCGCGAGCTTCTCCTGCTGCCTGCCGATCGAAGCCGCCAGTTCGGAGATCTTCCGCTCGTCGGGCTTCCGCTCGACCGACTCCCTGGCAAGCTCGTCCTGCAGGCGGAAGAGCTCCTGGTGCATGGGAGCAGCCTCCTGGAAATGGGCCTGGCGGAGCGCCCGCAGCCGGGCATCCTGCTTGTCGGTCAGGTTGAGCGCCTGTTTCATGGAGAAGCAGCGTCCGCCCATCCCGCCACGGGCAGGGCCGGGACCGGGCATGAAGGCCGGGGCGCCCGCCTGGGGTCCCGGAGGCGGAGGGGAAGCCGGAGCGGTTTCCGCCGCGAAGGCGGCAACGCCTGAGGTCGACAGCATCCCTGCGAGGAGCGCAGAAGCAATTACTCTGTTCATGGTCTCATCTGTTCTGGTTCTGGTAAGGCATTGCCGCCACGGTCGTTGTGGCAGCCTCCACAACTGGTATGACGCCGGCACGCCGGAATTCATGCGCACCGAGCAACGAATTTACGCCCGAAGCAGGAAGGGCGGAGATTCCCCGAGGCCATGAGATTTTTCCCGTGATTGCGTATTTTCCGATGCCGCCTGCGCGGCATCCGTACCGCAACAACCTTCCGTCTCATGGCGCCTCAGGAGAAGCATATCGTCATCGGCGGACACCGCCACCGTTACCTGGAGGCCGGCGTCGAGGGGCCGTCCATGCTGCTCGTGCACGGCATCTCGGCTTCGCTTGACTACTTCGGCCCGTCGATCCCGCTGCTGGCGCAGTCGTTCCGCCTGCTGGCCCTCGACCTCCTGGGCTTCGGCGGCTCGGACAAGCCGAAGGGCAAGGCCTACTCGCTGCAGCTGTATGCCGACCTGATCCGGGAGTTCATCGAAAAGAGCGGCGCCGCCTCGGCTGGCCCGGTCCACGCCACGGGCCATTCGATGGGAGGCAAGTACCTCCTGGCGACCGAGCTGCTCCATCCCGGAACCTTCGGCAAGCTGGTGCTGAGCAATACGGACGGCTTCATCACGCTGCCGTCGTTCGCCCGTGCCCTGAGCCTCCCTGGCGTCCGGCACCTCCTGAAACCGATCGTCACCCGCAGGCAGCTCGCCGAAAAGATGCTGGCGGCCGCGGTGCACCGGCTCGACAAGGTGCCGCAGGAGACCTACCGGAAGATCATGGAGGTCGCCCGGGAC
>OMIK01000090.1 GCA_900299075.1 Chlorobi bacterium Chlorobi_1 | reverse complement strand
CTCCGCTTGCGGCGTTGCCGTCTCAAGTGAAGGCTCCTAATGTAGCACCCTGCACTTCAACTTCCAAATACTTTCTTAGGTTTTTTGAAGAAAAAAGAAAAAACAGGGCCAAGAGGACGCAGGGGGCGCATATGCGCCATCCGCAATATCCCTCCCCCCTCCAGACTGCAAACAGAAAGCGGCGCCTTCCGGCGCCGCCCTGTAAACTGTATGCGAGACCCCGGCCTTACCCGGCGGTCTCCATCTCCGTGGCGCTGAGCCTCGGCATCTCGACCTCGAGGGTAAGCTGGCGGGTACCCTGGGAGTACTCCTTGGCTGCCTTGACGAAGCCGGCGAAGAGCGGATGGACCTTCTGGACCCTCGACTTGTATTCGGGGTGGAACTGCACGGCGACGAACCAGCGGTGCTCCTTCAGCTCGACGATCTCGACGAGGTCGCCGTTGGGCGATGTGCCGGAGAAGAGCATCCCCTTCTCCTCGAAGGCCTTCCTGAAGGTATTGTTGAATTCGTAGCGGTGGCGGTGCCGCTCGTTGATCAGGAACTTCCTGTAGACCTCGTAGGCCTTCGACTCCTCCTTGATGATGCAGGGGTAGCTGCCGAGGCGCATGGTGCCGCCCTTCTCCTTGACCTTCTTCTGCTGCTCCATGAGGTCGATGACCGGGAAACGGGTGCGCTTGTTGAATTCGGTGGAGTTCGCCTCCGGCATGCCGCAGACGTTCCTGGCGAACTCGATGGTGGCGCACTGCATGCCGAGGCAGATGCCGAAGAAGGGGAGGTTGTTCTCCCTGGCGTACCGGATGAACTGCACCTTGCCCTCGATGCCGCGGTCGCCGAAGCCTGGGGCGACGAGCAGGCCGCTGACCCCTTCGAGCGCCCTGGCCATGTCGAACTTGGTATCCTCGGCGTCTTCAGCCCTGATCAGGCGGAGGTTGACCTTGATGTCGTTTGCAGCGCCGGCATGCACGAACGACTCGAGGATCGACTTGTAGGCGTCCGGGTATTCAGTGTACTTACCGCAGATGCCGATGGTGATCTCGCCATCCTTCGGATGCGTGACCTTTGCGCAGAACTCGCGCCAGTAGGTGAGGTTCGGCTCACGGAACTTCTTCAGGAGGAGCTTCTTCATCACCCTGAGGTCAAGCTGCTCCTTGAGCAGCAGGAGCGGCACCTCGTAGATGGTCTCGCAGTCGTTCATGCCGACAACATCGTGCTCGTTGACGTTGCAGAAGTGGCCGACCTTCCCCTTGATCTCCTTGGAGAGGGGCTTCTCGCTCCTGCACACCAGGATGTCGGGCTGGATTCCCGTCTCGAGCAGCATCTTGACGCTGTGCTGGGTCGGCTTGGTCTTGAGCTCGCACGCCGCCTTGATGTAGGGAACGTAGGTCAGGTGGATGTTGAGCAGGTTCCGGTCGCCGAGTTCGAGCTTGAGCTGGCGCATCGCCTCGAGGAAGGGGAGGGACTCGATGTCGCCGATGGTGCCGCCGATCTCGGTGATGACCACGTCGAGGTTGCCGTTCCGGCCGAGCTCGCCCATCTTCTCCTTGATCTCGTCAATGACGTGGGGCACGACCTGGACGGTCCCACCGAGGTATTCGCCCTTCCGCTCCTTGTCGATGACCGACTTGTAGACGCGGCCCATGGTGAGGTTGGACGCCTGCGAGGTCGGCTCGTCGAGGAAGCGCTCGTAATGGCCGAGGTCGAGGTCGGTCTCGGCGCCGTCGTCGGTCACGTAGACCTCGCCATGCTGGTAAGGCGACATGGTGCCGGGGTCGACGTTGATGTACGGATCGTACTTCTGGATGGCGACGCGCAGCCCCCGCGACTTGAGCAAAAGCCCGAGCGATGCGGAGAGGATCCCCTTTCCAAGCGAGGAGACCACGCCTCCGGTGACAAAGATATGCTTTACGTTCTTCGGGCGAGCCATACGTCAGGTAGTTGTTGGATAGTGGAAATCAGGTCGTCGTTTCTTTCAGTGCAAAGCCTTGTGGGCGCCATCGCAGAAAGGGAGCCTGGCCGACTTGCCGCAGCCGCAGATGGCCACGTTGCCGGACTTTTCGATCTCCGTCCGGATCGGCGTGATGCCGCTGCCGGCATGGGCACCGTCGCAGTAGGGCCAGTTGGCCGATTTGCCGCAGGCGCAGTAAAACTTGACGCCCGCATCCTCATTGATGATGACCGGTCGGTTCTCACGCTGCATGATGGATCTCCTGTTTTGTTTCAGTGTTTCGTCCGTCGGCCACGGCCCGTCAGAACAGGTCGATCTGGCCGTCCTCGTTATCGTTCATGACCTCCGATGCCGAATCGTCGTCGGCCTTCGGGACCCTGGCCGTCGCGGAGATGTGGTCTCCCGCGTCGAGCCTGATGAGGCGGACCCCCGAAGTGTTCCTGCCCAGCACCCTGATATCGGAGACGTGCTGGCGGATGACGATGCCGTTGCTCGTGATGATGATCAGGTCGTCCTCGTCGTTCACGTCGAGCAGGCCTACCAGGTTGCCGATCTTCTCGTGCGCCTTGATGGTGATCACGCCCCTCGCGCCCCGCTTGGTCATGCGGTAGTCATCGACCTTGCTGCGCTTGCCGTAGCCGTTGTCGGTGACGGCGAGCAGGGAGGTGTCGTTCCTCTTGGCGGTGACCATCGAGATGCAGCGCTCGTCGTCGTCAAGGGTGATGCCCTTGACGCCCATCGCCGTCCGGCCCATCGGACGCACCTCCGATTCAGGGAAGCGCACCGCGTAACCGGAGCTCTTGGCCAGGATGATCTGGTGGTCGCCGTCGGTCAGGCGCGCCTCGATCAGCTCGTCGCCATCCTCGATGGTGATGGCATTGATGCCGGTACGCCGCGGATTGGAGTACTGCTGGAGGTCGGTCTTCTTCACGATGCCGTTGGCCGTGGCCATGATGATGAAGTGCGGATCGTCGAAGTTCCGGATATTGATGTAGGTCCTGATCTTCTCTCCGGGAGGCAGCTCCATGATGTTGGCCAGCGAACGGCCCCTGGCGGAACGGCCAGCCTCGGGGATCTCGTACACCTTGAGCCAGTAGCAGCGCCCCGCGGTGGTGAAGAAGAGGATGTAGTTGTGCGTCGAGGCGATGAACATGTGCTCGATGAAATCCTCGTTCTTCGCCTGCGCGCCGGCGACCCCGCGTCCGCCGCGGTGCTGGCGGCGGTAGCCGGAAACCGGGAAGCGCTTGATGAAGCCGTCGTGAGTGATGGTGATGACCACGTCCTCCTGGGCGATCATGTCCTCGATCGAGAAGTCGCCCTCGTGCGGGCGGATCTCGGTGCGGCGCTCGTCGCCATAGACCTCGCCGACCTTGAGCAGCTCATCCTTGATGATCTGCATCTGCTTGGCGGGGCTGGCCAGGATCGACTTCAGCTCCTCGATGAGGGCGAGGGTCTCCTGGTACTCCGCCTCGATCTTCTGGCGCTCCATGCCGGTCAGGCGCTGGAGGCGCATCTCGAGGATCGCCTTCGCCTGGACCTCGGTCAGCCCGAACCGCTCCATCAGGCGCTCCTGCGCCGTCGGGGTGTCGGGGGACTGGCGGATGGTGGTGATCACCTCGTCGAGGTTGTCCAGGCAGATCTTCAGGCCCTCGAGGATGTGGGCGCGCTTCTCGGCAGCCGCAAGGTCGTACTGCGTGCGGCGCAGGACGATCTCGTTGCGATGCTTGACGTAGTACTCCATCATCTCCTTGAGGTTCAGCACGCGCGGCACGCCGTCGACCAGGGCCAGCATGATCACCCCGAAGGTGTCCTGCATGGGGGTGTGCTTGTAGAGGTTGTTCAGCACCACCTTGGCCACGGCGTCGCGCTTCAGCTCGATCACCAGGCGCATGCCCTCGCGGTCGGACTCGTCGCGGATGTCGGCGATCCCCTCGACCTTCTTCTCGTGCACCAGCTCGACGATCTTCTCGATCAGGCGCACTTTGTTGACCTGGTAGGGGAGCTCGGTCACGACGATCGACTCGCGGCCGTTCTTCTGGGTCACCTCCACCAGCGCGCGGGCGCGGATGACCACCTTGCCCCTGCCGGTCAGGTAGGCCTGGCGGACGCCGTCGTAGCCGTAGATGATGCCGCCGGTCGGGAAGTCCGGTGCGGTCACGTGCTTCATCAGCTCGGTGATCTCGATCTCCGGGTTGTCGATCAGGGCGATGAGGCCGCTGATCACCTCGCGCATGTTGTGCGGCGGGATGTTGGTGGCCATGCCGACCGCGATGCCCGCCGCGCCGTTGACCAGCAGGTTCGGGATCGCCGACGGCATCACCGTCGGCTCTTCGAGCGAATCGTCGAAGTTCAGTGAGAAGTCTACCGTCTCCTTGTCGAGGTCCTTGAGCATCTCCGCCGCGATCGGCTTCATGCGGACCTCGGTGTATCGCATGGCCGCAGGGGAGTCGCCGTCGATGGAGCCGAAGTTGCCCTGGCCGTCGATCAGCGGGTAGCGCAGCGAGAAGTCCTGCACCATGCGCACGAGGCTGTCGTACACCGCCGAGTCGCCGTGCGGATGGTACTTGCCGAGCACCTCGCCGACCACGCGGGCGGACTTCTTGTGGGGCTTGCCGGACTGCAGGCCGAGCTCGTGCATGCCGTAGAGCACCCTGCGGTGCACCGGCTTCAGGCCGTCGCGGACATCGGGGAGCGCGCGGCTGACGATGACCGACATCGAATAGTCGAGATAGGCATCCCGCATTTCCTCTTCAATGCTGATCGGCAATATTTTCTCGCGCTGCATAATTGACGTCCTGACGTTGAGTTACCACTGGTTTGAACAATGGCGTAATGTATGAAATAGCTCACAAAACCGAAAGCCTCGCCGGGGCCCGCAAGCCCTCCCGGCAAGGCGGGGTTCACGCTTCCGCCGACTCGTCCGGGGCGGGCGCCGGGGGCTCGACCACCTTCGTGACGGGCGCGTCGGACCAGAGCGATTCGAGGTCGTAGAACTTCCGGTCCTCCGGCTGGAACACGTGCACGACCACATCCACGTAGTCGAGCAGCACCCAGCGCAGCGTATCGAGCCCCTCGATGTGCATCGGACGCTCGTCCTCAGCCTTCAGCTCGTCGACGATATGCTCGGCGACCGCCTTGGCCTTACGCTCGGAATCGGCCGTAATAATGACAAAAAAATCGGTAACGGTCGTCAATCCCCTGAGATCGAGAATCTTGACATCTTCACCTTTCTTTTCCAGCGACAACTCGGCCGCCCGCCTGGCGAGCAGCTCGCTCACGGCCACTTCTCGGGCCTCATGGGGAGCAGGAACCTTCTGTTCCGAACGGGGCATAAACATCCGTTTTAATGATAAGAAATCCTGACAGCGGGAGTGGTTCCCGCGCATCAATATAGCAAACGATTCACTGTTTTTTCCGGAGCGGCACGAAGATTTGGCGATAATCGGGCGAGGCCTCGCCGGCCGTCGCCGCGCTGCCGTTTCGCAGGGTGCTTGCGGCGAACGGCAACAGGCTTTCGGCCGTAAAAAACCCCGCCTCGAGCACGAAACCGGCAAGCTCCGGTGCGTGTGACGCAACTGCCGCCGCATCCCGTGCAGGAAGGGCGACATCGCCCGAAAAGGGGGCCAGCAGCCCGGCAAGCTCCCCGGCCATGCAACGCCCCTGGCCGAGCTCCTCGAGCAGGCCCGGAGCATCTCCGGCGCGACGGAAGATCGAATAGAAGTACTCCCCCGGGCGCGAGGGGATCACGGGCACGATGTGGCAGGCCTCGGTGTGCACGCAGGAGGCGGCCGCCATGGCCAGCAGGGTCGGGACCGGCACGAGCGGGCAGCCTGCGCCGTAGGCGATCCCCTTGGCTGCGGACATGCCGATGCGCAGGGCGGTGAAGGAGCCCGGGCCGGAGGAGACCGCTACGCCGTCGAGCGCCGCGGGAGCCAGGCCGGCCAACGACATGGCCTGCATGGCCAAGGGCACGATCACCTCGGCCGTCTTCTGCCACTCGCCGTTGAGCCGCGCGACCGTGCTGTTTCCGTTCCGTACCGCTACGCACGCGACCTGGTGCGTGCACTCGATGGCGAGTATCTTCATGAACAGGGGGTCAACATCTCAGGATATCGTAATCTTCCGCTGCCCCTCGCCGGCGATGTCGAGCACCACCCTCCGGGTATAGCTCCGGGAGTACGTTGGTAACTTCTCTCCCCACTCGACCACCGAGACGAACGGCCCGGAAAGATACTCCTCGAATCCCGTAGCCTCAAGCTCCTTTTCCGATTCGAGGCGGTAGAGGTCGAAATGGTGCAGCTCGACCTCCTGCCCGCGCAGGCTCCCCGCGTAGATGTTGAGCAGGGAGAAGGTCGGGCTGGAGAGCTGCTCCTCGCAGCCGCACACCTCGGCGATCCCCCGCATGAACTCCGTCTTTCCCGCACCGAGCGGCCCGGACATGCAGACCGTGTCGCCCGGCTTCAGCCCTGAGGCGAAGCGCCGGGCGTACTCGCGGGTCTCCTCCGGGGAGCGGGAGAGGAACTCACCCTTCATGCATCCCCCTCCAGTGAGCGGAAAACCATCCCGGTCATGACCTTCGGGTAGAACCAGGTCGATTTCTGGGGCATCACCTCGCCGGAAGCGGCCACCGAGACCACCTGCTCCACCCTCGTGGGCTTCAGCACCACCCCGAACTGCGCCGCGCCGGAATCGACCGCGTTGAACACCTCCTGCTCGTTCTTGACATAGGTGATGTTGCTCTCCTTCGCGGTCGCCTCGGCGGTGATGCCGAGGAGCTGGCCGAACACCAGGTCGTGCAGGAGCACGACGGGCAGCGTCCGCAGGGCCTCGGGGACCGGCGTCGAAAGCGCCTCCTCGGGCCGGCAGTCGAGCGTGATCCCGAGGGTTATGCCCGGCAGCACGATACCGTAGGCGATGCAGGAGGGGCAGCTTCCCAGGAAGTCATCCATCGCCTTGTGGCCCGGCAGCTCCCATACCGTGAAATGACGGTCGAGCTTCGACACGAAAACCTCGGCGCTGAACTGCCCCAATCCCCTGACCAGGCGATGGATCGGCAGGATCAGCAGCCCCTCGTCGTGGACGTTCGACAGGTAGGCGAGGATATAATTATAGGGCTCCCTGCCGGTATGGGCCGGGTTGGCGGCGGCTCGCTCGTTGCGGTAGGCCACGCCGGTTTCGTAGCGATGGTGCCCGTCGGCGATATAGACCTTCCGGTCGGCAAGCATCGACTGCACCTTCGCCACCAGCGGGCCGTCGGTAATGCGCCACAGGCGGTTCCGCACCCCCTGGAACACGGCGTCGACCACCGGTTCGTGCGAGGCGCAGAACTCGGCGACCGCCTCGTCGGCGCTCCGGGAGGGATCCGCATAGAGCCCGAAGATGCTGCTGAGGTTGGCCCCCGTCTTCCTGAACATACTCAGGCGGTCGGCCTTCGGGCCGGAGAGGGTCCTCTCGTGCGGCAGCACCTGCCCATCCGAAAAATCGTAGAGCCGCAGCGCGGCGAACAGGCCGTTCCGGGTATGCTCGATCCCCTTCTCGTCGACGAAGGTCTGGGAGCAGGGATAGATCGCCGGCGCTTCGTCCTGCACCAGGACGCCGGAGGCCATCCACTCCCGGAGGCGGTCGGCGGCAGCTGCATAGGGATCGGCCTCCATCGGCAGCTCCATACGCACGGCATTGAAAGGCGAAGCGTCGTAAAGCTCCTGCTGCACGGCTGGAGGAATGGCGTCGTAGGGCGGGCAGACCAGCCGGTCCGCCTCCCCGACGGCCCCGGATCCGTAAACGATCCCCTTGAACGGCACGATTTCAGGCATGGGCATGCATGGTTATGGGTTATTCGACACGCTCTCGCTGTGAGATCCAGAAGTCATTGTACCCCTCCTTGACGATCACGGTGATGTGCCGGTTACGGCACAGCTCGAGCACCGCAAGGAAGGTCACCACGAGCACGATCACCTCGCGGCACTCATCGAAAAGCGAGCTGAAGGAGACCTGAACCCGGCTCCCGAGCCGCCCGAGGATCACGGCGGACTGCTGTTCGACGGTGACGGGGGCCTCGGTCACGTTCTGCATCCTTACCTTCGGCATATTGTCCATCACCGCCTGGTAGGCCAGCATCAGGTGGTAGAGGGTCGGGCGGTTGACCGCCTCGTCCATCTCGTCGATCACCTCCGGCTCGAACTCCTGCAGGAGGCCGGCGGGGAACATCCCCTCGCGACTGATCCCGAGCAGCTCCAGCTCGGAAGCCCCCTCCTTGATCCGCTTGTACTCCAGCAGGCGTTGGACCAGCTCGGTCCTCGGGTCGAACTCGCCGTCGTCGGGCGCCGCCGCCTCCGGGCGGGGAAGCAGCATGCGCGCCTTGATGCTCATCAGCATCGACGCCATGTAGATGAACTCCGCCGCCACCTCGAGGTTGAGGCTCTGCATGGTGCGGATATAGGAGATGAAGTCACCGGTGATCTTCGAGACGGGGATATTGTAGATGTCGAGTTCGTCGCGCCTGATGAAGAAGAGCAGCAGGTCGAGGGGCCCTTCGAATTCGTCGAGACTGATTCGGAACATCCGGATCGGGCTGGTTTAGGATTTGAGGCGTTGACCGGAGCGGCCCTCTGCAGGCACGGAAACAATATTTAACAAGGTACTGACTTTCCGTTTATTTTTTTGTCGGCGATCGGTATTTTTACCATCGAAACCCGGCACAAGGGGCTGCCCTCGACCGAACCACGACCTCCGAACCAGAACGGCTCCAGCACAGCATGAACCGCCATTCCACCTCCATCGCCCTCGCCATTGCCGGAATGGTCGCCATCGCCCGCCCATGCCTGGCGGAAACGGCGAACTCCTGGTTCGATTCAGGCTTCTCGAGGCACCAGGCCGGCGACCTCAAGGAGGCCGTGAAGCTCTATACCCGTGCGCTCGACACCGACGACAAGTTCGTTATGGCCTACCAGATGCGCGCCGCAGCCTGGCAGCGGCTCCGCCAGTACTCCAGGGCCATCGACGACTACACGATGGTGATCAACCTCGGCGAGCCCTCCTTCAAGGCGGTCGGCTACCTGAACCGGGGCATCGTCAGGAACATGGCCGGCCAGTTCACCGACGCGATCCCGGACTTCAACATGGCAATCGCCATCGACCGGTTCATGGGGCCGGCCTACTTCCACCGCGCCATCGCCCGAAGCAGGACCGGGGACCCCGCCGGCAACCTCGACGACTTCATCCAGGCGGCCAGGTACGGCGATATTGATGCCGAGCGCTGGCTCGACTCGCACAACCCCGGCTGGCGCCAGGCGCGAAAGTAAAAATGGGGACGTTCTTAATTTCCTTAAGTAAACTACTTAAGGAAATTAAGAACGTCCCCAGCTCCTCTCAGACCGCGGTGCCGCCGCGCTCGTTCGTCCTGATTCTGATGCACTCCTCGAGCGGCGTGATGAAGATCTTGCCGTCACCGATCATCCCCTCGCCGACCTTGTCTGCGCGATGTTTGGCCGCATTGATGATCGTATCGACCGTGATGTCGACGAACTGGTCGTTCACGGCGATGTCGAGGCGGACTTTCGGCAGCAGGCTCGGGGCGATCTTCTGGCCTCGATAGTACTCGATATCCTCCTGCCTTCCATGACCGGCCACCCTGCTGACCGTGATCCTGGTGATGTGGGCCTGGATCAGCGCCTCACGGACATGGTCGAGCCGGTCGGGATGGATGATTGCGGTTATCAGTTTCATGGGTCTGCTCAGTTGGGATTGATAAGGCCGTACCCCTGCTCGCCGTGCATGCTGTGGTCGAGGCCAGACATCTCGTCGTTCTCGCCGATGCGGAGCCCGATAGTCTTCTCGACGATGAAGAGCAGGAGCAGCGAAGCGGCCGACGCATAGGCGACGGTGATGCCGACCGCCGTCGCCTGGATGCCGAGCTGCTGCCAGGCGCCCCACCCTCCGGCGACCTTCGCGGAGGCTTCGGCCATCCAGGAGGGACGGATGAAGAAGCTGAGGGCGAGGGCGCCGACGATGCCGCCCACGCCATGCACGCCGAAGGCGTCGAGGCTGTCGTCGTAGCCGAGCTTGCCCTTCAGCAGGATGGCGAGGTAGCAGACCAGGGCCGCGATGGCGCCGAGGGCGAACGCGCCGTAGGGGGGCACGACGCCGGCGGCAGGAGTGATCGCCACCAGGCCGGCAAGGATGCCCGAAGCGACGCCGAGGCTGGTCCCCTTGCCGTGGTGCAGGAACTCGATGATCATCCAGGTGCAGGCACCTGCGGCGGCGGCCATCTGGGTCACCGTCAGGGCCCGAGCCGTATCGAGGTTGCTGGCGATGGCGCTGCCGGCGTTGAAACCGAACCAGCCCACCCAGAGCAGGCCGGCGCCCATCAGGGTCATCACCAGGTTGCTCGGATGCATGACGTTCCTCGGATAGCCGCGGCGGGCGCCGAGGAAGAGGGCCGAGACCAGTGCGGTCGCGCCGGAGGAGATGTGCACGACGGTACCGCCGGCGAAGTCGATCGCCCCTTTCGGGCCGAGGTTGAACAGGAAGCCGTCGGCGGCCCAGACCCAGTGGCAGATCGGGCTGTAGACCAGGATGCTCCAGAGGGCGATGAACACCAGGAAGCCCCTGAAATTGACGCGCTCGGCGAAGGCGCCGGCGATCAGGGCCGGGGTGATGATGGCGAACTTGCCCTGGAACATGGCGAAGACATACTCGGGGATGTGCGTCGGCATGATCGCCTCGTCGATCCCCTGGAACAGGACGAGCTTCGGATCCCACCCGACGAAACCGCCGAGGATGCCGGGGCCGAAACTCAGCGCGTAACCGATCGTGGGCCAGATGACGCCGATCACCACCATCGAGGCGAAACTGTGCATCATGGTGCCGAGCACGTTCTTGGTCCTCACGAGGCCGCCGTAGAACATGGCGAGCCCGGGAACCATGAGCAGGACGAGTGCGGTCGAGGTAAGCATCCACGATGTCGTCCCGCTGTCGGTCGCCACCGTCTCAGCGGCCCATCCGGTAGTGTGGACCATCATTGCCGCCATGGCCAGCAGCAGCGCACTGATTTTCTTTACCATAACCCGTGAAGCTTGACTTATTTAACCCTAAAATATTAATGATGACCGGCGAATAATAGTTAATTTTTTAAGCCTCGACAAGAGAAAATGGATTTACCTACAAATAAGTAGGATTGCGCCGCCACCAAGCACCCTTCGGGGGAGTGCAGCGGCCGCCGGCGGTCCCGTACCGGGACGGCGGAACCATGGCAATCATGACGGAAAAGGTATCGATACGGAGCTGTGGAAGGGGAGGGAACAGAGGAATATTTTATGAATAAAGTTTCCGGCGAAACCGGAAAAATGAGGCATAATAGTCGAATTCAGGAGGCTTTTTCGGCACTTCTACGCCATAAGGTGCCTTTTTCATTTTGAAAACAGCTATATAATAAGGTAAATTGATGTTTAAATTAGCCAGTGGTTGGCTAATCGCTCACGAGTAACTGGTGCCTTTGGTTATTCGGCCGCGTCTCTTTCTGTCAAGGCACAAGTTTCTACCGTCCAAAATGAACATTTACATTGGCAATCTGCCGTACGGCGTTTCGGAAGAAGATTTACGCGATGCTTTTTCCCAGTTCGGGCAGGTGCAAAGCGCCAACATCATCACTGACAAATTCTCCGGCCGTTCGAAGGGCTTCGGCTTTGTCGACATGCCGAACGACGGCGAAGCTCGCGAAGCTATCGAAGCCATGAACGACAAGGACTTCAAGGGCCGCACCATAAAGGTCAACGAGGCAAGGCCGCGCGAAGAGCGCCCGATGAGAAGGGAGCGCTACTGACCCTTTTCCGCTTCGGAAGGACACGACGGGCGAGCCGCAAGGACTCGCCCGTTTTTTTTGCCTGTTCCGGCCTACTTGCCGTTGGCGACCAGGTCGCCGAGAGCCGAGTCCAGCTGCGGCCAGGCAAACCTGAACCCCTGCTTCTGCAGGAATCCCGGGACCACCTTCTGCCCCTTCACGGCATACTCCGCCCCCTCCCCCATGATCAGCTGCACCACGAACTTCGGCACCGCGAAGAGCGACGGGCGCCCCATGACCGCCCCGAGCTCCGAGGCGAAACCCGACATCGTGACCGGCTTCGGCGCGACCGCGTTGACCGGGCCACGCCAGGCAGGATTGTCGAGCGCCTGCAAGATGACGGCGATCTCGTCGTCGAGATGGATCCAGGAGATGCACTGCTTTCCCGTGCCGACCGGCCCACCCACGAAGTAGTTGAAGGGGGCCATCATCTTCTGCAGCATGCCGCTTCGCGTCGACAGCACGATGCCGGTCCTCAGGAGCACCACCCGCACGCCCAGCTTTTCGGCAGGCTTCGCCTCGACCTCCCAGTCGTGGCAGATCTTCGCGAGGAAATCGCTGCCGGCCGGAGCGGACTCGTCCAGATCCCCGGTATCCTCGCACCGTTCGAACGCCCCGTAGTAACCGATGGCTGAGGAGGAGACGAACACCTCAGGCTTTTTCGACAGCCCCGCCATCGCCGTTACCAGCGCCCTGGTCCCCTTGATGCGCGAGTCGTAGCAGGCCGCCTTGTGCTCCTCCGTCCAGCGCCCCCCCTCGAGCAGCGGCTTGCCGGCGAGGTGGATGAGCGCATAGGCCCCGTCGAGCGCCGCGACCCAATCGCCGGAGGCCATGTCGGAGTCCCAGCGGACGTAGCCCGCCGCACCAGGGATCTTTGCGGCCGCTGCCTGGGTATTGCGGGCGAAGACGACCACCTTCCGGCCTGCGGAGATCAGCCGTAAAGCCAGTTCGGTGCCGATGATGCCGGTTGCGCCGGTGATGACGATGTGACCTTCCATGAGGATCGGGTTGAATGTTTAGGAAACGGACGCTTCAGGAATGAAACATTCAACCGGAGCTGGCGACGTAATAATTCCCTCACG
>OMIK01000089.1 GCA_900299075.1 Chlorobi bacterium Chlorobi_1 | reverse complement strand
GCAGCACCTCGGCGAAAGGCAGCGGTTCCGACACCTCGGGCAGGTAGTGCCTCCGGCACTGGCGGGCGGCCGCATGGACCACGCTCCTCCAGCGCTCCGCCTTGCGGCCGGCCTTCTCCTCCGAAGGGGTCGATACCGTCCGGCGGGTGGTCATCGGCACGATGCGGTCGACCCCGAGCTCGGTCGCCTTCTCCAGGAAGAGGTCGAAGCGGTGCGGCGACTTGAGCAGGGAGATGGCAACGGTCACCCGGGTCGCCGGCCTCGGCAGCCGCTCCGCCTCCGATATCCGCCCCTCGAGCGAGCGCTTGCCGATCTCCTCTACCGTCAGCCGTGCCGAGAGGCCTGCGCCGTCCGTGACGGGAAGGGTGTCGCCGACCCTGCACCTGAGCACCCTCGAGAGGTGGTGGAACTCGTCGCCGTCGATGATGGCACGGCCCCGTTCAAGGTCGAGCTGGCCGGGCGAGAGGTAGAAAAGGTCCATGAAAAGTCAGGTTTTTTCGGTGAGGGCGACCGCCGCGAAGGAGAGCGAAGCCGCACCGGAGTCCCTGAGCGCGGCGGCCGCAGCCGCCATGGTGGCGCCGGTGGTCACCACGTCGTCCACGACCAGCACCCGCGGCGGGCAGGGCTGCCGACCCCTGCCGAAAGCGCCCTCGACGTTCTTCCTGCGCGCCCTCGAGGTGAGGCCGGTCTGGGAACCGGTATACCTTTTGCGAATGAGCGTCCTGGCCATAACGGGAGTACCGAGCACCTCGGAAACCCCCTCGGCGATCTGCTCCGCCTGGTTGTAGGAGCGTTCGACGCGCTTGAGCCGGTGCAGCGGCACCGGGACGATGGCGTCGAAGCGCGCTTCCCCGGATGCGGCGATGAGCGCGCCGAGCTTGCGCCCGAAAAGCCTCCCGACGGGAAAGAGCCCCTCGTACTTGAGGGCGTGCATCGTGTCGTGCAGGGGACCCGCGCCGCGGTAGGGATAGAGGCACCACGATCCGTCGGGAAGCGCCTCCGGCCCGAAATGCTCAAGCATGGCCCGCCTGAGGGCCTCCCCGCCCGCATCGGGTCCGGGATAGGGTGAGAACTCCGCGAGGCAGGAGGCGCAGACAAGGGCCTCGCCGTCTCGGAGCAGGGCGCGGCAGGCCACGCAGACGTCCGGGTAGAGGATGTGCCGCAGCCCCTCAATCATCGCTTCGAAGGGGGTGCCCAGATGCGAAGCAGAGCGCGGCTGCGCCGCAGACGCCCGCCGAATTGCCCAGCTTCGCCGGGACGATTTCGAGCCCTTCGTGCATCGAGGGCAGGGTCGAGCGGTGCAGCTGCATCAGGGCCGGTTCGAAGATGAGGTCGCCGGCGGCCGCGATCCCCCCGCCGATCACGAACTTGCGGATATCCATCAGCGCCACGATGTTGGCCAGGCCCACCCCCAGGATCGAGCCGACCCGCTGCCAGAGTCGAAGGGCGACGGGATCCCCCTCCTTGGCAGCCTGCTCAAGGTGGCGCGGCGAGACCTTCGAAGGGTTGAGGCTGCACAGCTCCATGAGCCGGGGTGAAGCCTTCGGGTCGTCCAGCATGCCGCAGGCGAGCTCGACGATCCGCTGCTTGCCGATGAGGCTCTCGATGGTGCCACGTACGCCGGCATGGACGCTCTCGCCCTCGAAATCGATGATCATGAAGCCGATCTCGCCCGCCGTGCCGTTCGGGCCGCGGTAGAGCTTGCGGTCGAGGATGATGCCGCCGCCCACCCCGGTACCGAGGGTCACCATCATGAAGTCGCGGAACGAATTGCCGCCGCCGAACACCGCCTCGCCGTAAGCGGCTGCGTTGGCGTCGTTTTCGATCAGGATGGGAGCGGCAAGGCCGTGTGCCTGTTCGAGGCGCGACTGGAGCGCGTCGCGGAGCGGGTACCGGCCCCAGCCCGGCAGGTTGGGAGGGTAGCTGAGGAGCCCCTTCGTCGAGTCGACCGCGCCGGGGGCGCCGACGCCGATGCCGGCGAAGGTACCCGGGTCGAGCATCTCCGAGCCGCGCTGGAAGTGCTCCGAAGCCAGCAGCGCCAGCTGCCTGACGAACCCTTCGGGACCGGCTTCGGCGTCGGTAGGCTGGGAATCCTGGTCGACGACCCCCTCGGCTTCGTCGACGACCGCCGCCTTGATGTTCGTTCCGCCGAGATCGATGCCGATGGCCCAGGATGGCATGGGTTCAGGTGTTTACGATTTGAAGGGCTTGATGAACTTCCTGTTGTACTTCCCGGACTCGAAGAAGTCGAGGATCTCGACGACTTCGGAGGTGCGGGGAAGCTCGTTCCTGACCTTCTCGAGCGCATTGGTCAGCAGCATGCCCGACTGGAAGAGGATCCGGTAGACGTCGCGGATGTTGGCGAGCTGCTCCGGGTTGAAGCCGCGCCGCTTCAGGCCGACCAGGTTGAGCCCTTCGTAACGGAAGGAGGCGTGGCCTCCCGCCATGACGTAGGGAGGGACGTCGTGCGCTGCGCGGGAGACCCCGCCGACCATGGAGTACCTGCCGATGCGGACAAACTGGTGCACCCCGGCAAGCCCGCCGACGACGACATAGTCGCCCACCTCGCAGTGCCCGCCGAACTGCACCGAGTTGGCGATCACCACGTTGTTGCCGATGACGCAGTCGTGGCCAGCATGCACGTAGGCCATGATGAGGCAGTCGGAACCGACGACGGTCTTGCCGCTCGCCTTGGTACCCCGGTTCAGGGTCACGCACTCGCGGATCACGGTGCGGTCGCCGATGTGGAGGTAGGTCTTCTCCCCCGCGAACTTCAGGTCCTGGGGCTCGGTCGAGAGCACCGCCCCGCTGGAGATCCGGCATTCGCTGCCGATCCTCGCGCCGTCGGCGATATGCGCATGGGGGCCGATGGTGGTCCCGTCGCCGATGACAACGTCGTCTCCGATCACCGCGTAAGGGCCGATGACGACACCTTCGCCGAGCCTGGCTCCCGGCCCGATGACGGCCGTCGCATGAATACTGCTGCTCATAAACTGCACGCTATTGCTTTAATGAATCGAGCCGCCCGCCCATCTCGGGAAGCGCCCGTTTGAGTCTGACGGCGATCTGTTCGGCCTCGCTCTCCCTGCCGACGGCACGGTAGGCGCGCGCCAGGTTGTAGAAGATGGCCGGATCGCGCCGTTCGTCGCCCTGGCCTGCAAGCAGTTCCAGGTAATTAATATACGGATAACCCTTCTCCTTTGCACCCTGGCCAGCGTAGATCGACACGACGGAGGCCGCCAGCGCCGGGGTTGCCGGGTAGCGGTCCAGCGGGAACAGGGCTGCCGAACGGTCGAGCACCTCGACGGCAAGCTGGCCACGCCGCCGCGGCACCGGATTTCCAGCGGCATCCGGCAGGTTCAGCGTCCCCTCCGGGGCCGTGGCGAGCTCGAGCGCCAAACGCACGAAGAGGGGCGGATAGTTGCCCGCAAGGTCGCGGCCGGTCTGTTCGATATAGACCTTCGGATTGCCGAGGTTCCGGTAGCGGTAGGTCCTGAAAAGGTTTCCGTAAAGCTTGCCGGCATCGACGAAGCTCATCGGGGAGGCGCTCCGGAGGGGCACCACCCGGTAGACCATGCCGTCCATGCGCAGGTTCTTGTCGAGGCCGACCATCCCCTCGGGATCCACGGTGAGCGCGAAGTAGATCGGCCGGCGGCCGTAGTTGGCGGCGACGATCTCGAACACGGCGATATCCTGCGGCCGCAGGTAGCCCTGCCCCTTGTAGGTGAGCCCCGGCACGACCCTCCAGCGTAGCGAGTCGGAGGGGGGCGTCGGCAGCGCCGATCCCGAACGCCGGGCATCCTCGGCGAGCCTGCGCTGCTCGATGCCGGCCGGCACGGCCACGTCGAGCGAATCCAGCGGCTCGTAGGTGATGGCGGCCAGCTCCTCGTCGCTGAAGCTGAAATCGATCGGCCTGGCGCCCCTCGGGCTGTCGTGCTTCAGCTGCAGAAGGTACCAGCCGGTGTTGGCGAGGCTGAGGTTCACCACCCTGACATCGGTGCGGATATGCTCCACCTCCTGCAGGTACCAGAGCGGGAAGGTGTCGTTGTCGCCGTTGGTGAAGAGGATCGCATCCTTGTCGCAGCTTTGCAGGATGTTCCATGCCCAGTCCCACGGCACGTAGTTGCCCGATCGGTCGTGGGTGCGCCAGTTGGCCTGCGCCATGCGGCCGTCGACCAGCACCAGGCCAGCGGCAAGGACGACGGCGGTGAGGAGCGCGCGCTTTTTGAGGTCATTGGAGTTCATCAGCCCGGAAACCCATGCAAGGAGCGCCTCCATGCCGATGCCGATCCAGATGGCGACAGCGAAGAAACTGCCGACATAGCTGTAGTCGCGCTCGCGGGGCTGCGGCTCGGTCTGGTTGAGGTAGACCACCAGCACCACGCCGGTCATCGCGAAGAGGGCTGCGACCGCCGAGGCCATCTTCCAGTTCCGCCGGAAGTGGGAGGCCATACCGCCGATGCCGGCCAGGAACGGCAGGCCCCAGAGCACACCCCAGTCCACCAGCGCCCCCTCCATGTCGTGCTGGCGGCCGATGAACTGCCAGCCGAGGTAGCGGAGGTACATGTGGTCGAGCTGGTAGTTCAGGAAGTAGTCCAGGTCTCCAGAATAGCGGTCGTAGAAGTAGCGATGGACCGGCTCCTGCGACCACATGCGGGGCCAGAGCGGCCACTCGCCGTACTGCTCGCGATTCACGTAGGAGAAGAAGGAGGCGATCGTGGAGGGGGCGTTCTCGTTGATCGGCGGACCGGCGTGGGCCCGCACGAAGATCAGCATGTAGGTGGTGTAGCCGAGCACCAGCAGCAGCACCGACAGCAGGGCGAGGTTCGCCAGGAGCAGCCCCTTGCGGTGCGTATACCAGACGCCGGCAGCAACCAGCGCCACCAGGGCGAGCAGCCCCCACCAGGAGGTGGCGACCATCAGCACCGGGAGCTCCTTGATGATGACCCGGTAGATCAGGAAGAAGAGGGCGAGGCTTGAGAGCAGCATCAGCCCGACGGACTGCGGCGTCACCTCGTACTTCTTGAAGTAATAGACCAGGATCACCGAGAACAGCGCAAGCAGGCTGAGGAGGTGGACGCCGATGGAGAGGCCGATCATGTACATCACGGCCAGCAGCCAGCGTTCGCTGCCCGGCGCAGGATCCTCCTCGTACCAGCAGAGGATCATCCAGATGACCGTGGCGGTGAAGAAGGACGAGGCAGCCCATAGTCCGGTCTCGACCGCGTTGAACCAGAAGCTTTCACTGAAGGCAAGGGCCAGCGCGCCGACCGCCGCGCCGCCATAGGCCGAGATCTTTTCGGGAAGGTTCCAGAGGGCGGGATCGGTTCCCCGGGCGGCGATAATGAGCCTGACGGTGATCAGGTAGGTGAGCATGACCGTCGCCGAGCTCTCCAGCGTGCTCACGAAGTTGACCCTCGCGCCGATGTCGTGGAAGAGCGGCAGCATGGAGAAGATGTGCCCGATCAGCAGGAAAAAGGGCGCTCCCGGCGGATGCGGGATGCCCAGCGTCCGCGAGGTGGCGATCACTTCGCCGCAGTCCCAGAACGACAGCGTCGGCGCCATGGTCGCCAGGTAGACGGCCTCGGCTGCGAGGAAGATGATCAGGGCGACGATCCTGTTGAGCTTGCGGTGGTTCATGCGGTTTCCACGGTTCTTGTAAGGGCACGAGGCGGAAATATACGCATTTCCGGCATGAAGTCAGGCCCTCCGGCGCATCAGGACCTACCCGTGCATCAGCCCCTCGGCCACCCGGTCGGCGAAGAGGAACCCCTCCTCCGTCAGGGTGACCACCCCTCCGGCGAGGCTGATCCAGCCCTGCTCGAGGAATCCGGCGAGCGCCGCGTCGAGGCTCTGCGGCTGCGCCGCATGTCCCTGCTTCAGGAGGTCGAGCGGGAGTCCTCGGTTGATCCTCAGGGAGAGGAACACCTCCTCGTCGAACCGCTGCTCCGGGGTGAGCAGCTCCCGGAACTCCTCCGCGTGCGCCGGGTCGGCAAGGTAGCGGGTCAGGCTGCAGGCGTTCGAGAAACGGGTCTCGGCGCCATCCTCCACCATGAAGCTGTGCGCCGAAGGGCCGAAACCGAGGTAGGGCTCCCGGAGCCAACTCGACAGGTTGTAGCGGGAGTGGAACCCCTCGAGGGCGTAGTTCGACACCTCGTAGTGCCGGTACCCCGCCCCGGTGAGCATCTTGCGAGCCCGGTCGTACATGGACGCCTGGAGCTCCTCGCCGGGCAGTTCGACCACCCCCTTGCGGACATCCCGCCAGAGCCGGGTGCGCTCCTCGAGGGTCAGCATGTAGGCCGAAACGTGCGGCACCCCGAGCTCCATCGCCACGCGAAGGTCCCCTTCCCACTCCTCGAGCCCCTCCCCTTCGGCGCCGCACATCAGGTCGATGGCGACCGAGTCGAACCGTTCGAGGGACTGGGCGACCGTCCTCGTCGAATCGGCTGCACTGTGCGCCCTGCCGAGGGCACGAAGCTTCCGGTCGGTGAAGGACTGCACGCCGATGCTCAACCGGTTCACCCCTGCATCGCGCAGCGCAGCGACCACCGACGGATCGAGATCCTCCGGGTTGGCTTCGAGGGTCACCTCCGCCCCCGGTTCGATCGAGGCGATGCCGGCAACCTGTTCAAGCCAGTCCGAGATGAGGGCCACCGGTGCGGTCGACGGCGTCCCCCCACCGAAATGGATCGCGTGGATCCGGCGGCCCCGCAGCAACCCTGCCTTGGCTCGGGTCTCTTCGGCGAGGGCCTCGAAAAATGCGCCGATATGCTCCCTGCGGGTCACGAGGAAAAAATCGCAATAGAGGCAGCGTTCGCGGCAGAAGGGAATATGGACGTAGAGTGAGAGCATGGCCCGCCTTCAGCGGTTGAGCGACGGGAGGATGTAGCCTTCGATAGCCTGGTAGAGGTCGTCGGCCACATGTTCCGGCGCGACCCCCCGCTCGAGGCAGAGCGCCTCCTCGTTGTGGCCGGTGCGCACCAGGATCGGCCTGAGCCCGGCGCGCAGGCCGCACTCGACATCGATCACCTTGTCGCCGAGGAAGAAGGAGTTCCCGAGGTCGACCTCGAGCCCTTCGTCCCTGAAGTCCTCGATCGCCTTCTCGACCATGCGCGGGGATGGTTTCCGGCAGTCCGCGAAGCGGTCGTATTCGGGATGGGGATATTTCGGATGCGACGGGCAGTAGTAGCAGCTGTCGAAGAAGGCCCCCTTCAGTAAGAGCAGCTCGTTGAGGTAGTCGTTCACATCCTCCACCGCCTCGGGGGTGACGATGCCGCGGGCGATGCCCGCCTGGTTGGTGATGATCACGATCCTGAACCCCGCCGCGCGGGCGGAAGCGATCGCCTCGTCGGCCCGTTCGATCAGCACGAACTCCGCACGCGAAGAAACATACGTGCCAAGATCCTTGTTGATCGTCCCGTCCCGGTCGAGGAACAGCACCTTGATGCGCTCAGCCATAAGGGTCAACCGAGGATTTCGCGGTACAGCTCGCCGTACTCCGCGGCCGACTCCTTCCAGGAGAAATCGCGCCCCATATCCTCGAGCACGAGCCTGGACCAGCGTTCGCGGTCGGCATAGAGCGCAAGGGCCTCGCCAAGCTTCGCCAGCAGGGAATCAGGGGTGTAGTCGTGGAAGAGGAATCCGCTCCCGTTGTCACCCGCGACCTCCTCGATGGTATCGACGATGCCGCCGCCGGCATAGGCGACCGGCACGGTCCCGTAGGCCATGGCGAACATCTGGGCCATGCCGCAAGCCTCGATGCGCGAGGGCAGGACGAGGATGTCGGAACCTGCGACCAGCTGGTGGAAGAATGCGTCGGTGAACTCGGTCCTGACAGCCATCTTCTCCGGATTCTCCGAAGCCGCGTCGAGCAGCGCCTGCTCGGCCTCCTTGTCTCCGGAAGCGAAGACGACGAGGTTGACGTCGAGCTCAAGGAGCCTGCCGATGCTCTCCCTGAGGAGCTCGCCCCCCTGGAAAGCGTCGAGGTTCGCCATCACGCCGACCAGGGGCTTCTCCTCGTCGTAATCAAGGCCGACCTCCTCCATGAGTACCCGCTTGTCCTCGAGCTTGATCTCGGGCTGCTCGGCGCTGTAGCGCTTCTTGATGAGCTTGTCGATGGAGGGGTTCCACTGGCGGGTATCGATGCCGTTCCGGATCCCGTGGAAACGGTCGCCACGCTCCCTGAGCATGGCGTCGAGGCCGAACGACGCGAGGCCGTCCCCGGCGATCTGCTTCGCGTAGGTTTTCGAGGTGGTGGTGACCAGGTCGGCGTGCCTGATGCCGGTGGCCAGCAGGTTGACCTCGTCACCCTGCGTGACCAGCCCCCCGACCACATCGTCCGACAGGTACTTCTGGAAGACCTTCGCCTGGAAAATGCCCTGCCGGTAGACGTTATGGATGGTCTGGACCACCTTCACCTTCTTGAAGAAGTCGTGATGGGCGTACCGGGTCTTGGCCAGCAGCGGCACCAGGCCTGCATGCCAGTCGTGGCAGTGGATGATGTCGGGCTGCCAGCCGAGGCGCACGAGGGTTTCGAGAACGCCGACGCTGAAGAAGATCAGCTTCTCTGCGCTTCCCTTGTGGTCTCCCCCGAGCCGGATGTCGGAGAAGAGGCCGTTCCGCTTGAAATATTTCTCGTTGTAGAGGAAGTAGGTCTGGATCTTGCTGGACGGAAGCGCAGTGACCTTCACCTGGAGCAGGTCGCTCTTCTCCTTCAGCGGCACTTCGATATCGGAGAGGCGGAGCACATCGTGCAGCCGGAACTTCCTGTCATTGATGATGCCGTATTTGGGCATCATTATCCTGGCCTCGAAGCCCTCTTCCTCGAGAGCCTGGGGAAACGAAGCCATGTAATCGGCCAGCGAACTGACCCTTATAAAAGGAGAAACTTCGCCAGAGACATAAAGAACCTTGAAATTTCTTCTGGCCATCTATCGCACGGTGGATCTATGTTTTTTTCAACAAAAGGCTTTCATAGAATAACATCAGTTTTTAATTTAAGAATTTTCACGCTGAGAAACAATTTAGGGTCCCCCCTATCCTTTCAACACACCGGAGGGAAACAATCCGTGAAACGATTTCCCGGCCTGAAAATCCTGGCGATCCTCAGCCTGCCACTCTTTTTCAGCGCCTGCGCCGTCGACCGGCCACCAACCGGCGGCTCCCCCGACACCGCCCCGCTCACCGTCGTCGCCTCGAGCCCTGAACCCGGAACGGTCAACACCTCCCCGAGCGTCGTCCGCCTCGAGTTCAACCGCTTCGTCACCACCGCGGCGCTCAGCAAGGCGCTTTTCTTCTCCCCCTCCGTCGGAAACTACCTCGTCACCACGCACGGCAGGGAGGCCGAGATCCGCATCTACTCGCCCCTCAAGCAGGGCCGAACCTACACGCTCACGCTCAGGAGGTCCCTCCGGGGATTCTACGGGAACGAGCTCGCATCCAGCTGGACGCTGCCGTTTTCGACCGGATCCGCCATAGACAAGGGGACGCTCGGCGGCAGGGTCTGGGGCCGGATGCTCGCGCCCGCCGCAAATGTAACGGTCCTCGCCTATGCGCGGGGAGCGGAGGGGGCCGCGCTTCCCGACACCCTGCCCGCGACGCCCGACTACCTGACCCAGACCGATGCCTCCGGCACCTTCAGCTTCGAGAGCCTGGCGGAGGGCCGGTACCGCCTGGTAGCCATGCGCGACGTCAACAACAACCTCCGCTTCGACCGCGGCAAGGATGAGTTCGGCGTTACCGGCACGCCCGACGTCGCGACCGGCACGAAGGGGATCATGTTCAGGTTGGCCGAGGGGGACACTACGGCCGTCTCGATCGGCGCCGTCCGCCCGGTGAACTCCAGCGAAATCGAGGTCGCCTTCAGCCGGAGCCTGCCGACCAGGCTGATCGACGCGACCGCCTTCGACATCCGGGAGCGCTCGACAGGGGCGAAGCTTCCGGTACTCGCCTGCTTCACCACCGACCGGGGCGAATGGTCCGGTACCTTCAGGCTCCTGACCGGCCCCATGGACCCGAAATCCACCTATGGTCTTGCCCTGGCCCAAACCTTCGCGCTGCCCCGCGCCCATGCGCCCGCGCTCGCCTTCAGCGGCGGCGAAGGCAACGTTTCCTGGCCGAACCTGACCGTCGCCATCGTCCCGCCGGACAAGGCGACGAACACCGTCCCCGAACTGGTGAGGCCAGGCGCCGGCCCCTGCGTCGAGCTGCAGTTCAACCTGCCGGTCGACGAGGCCTCCCTGCAGAAGGCCGTCTCCCTCGCTTCGGTTGCAGGAACCGCCGAACGGACGGTGCCGGTGACCTTCTCCAGGTACGACAGCCGAACCTGGATAGTGCGGGCCGTCAGCGGATTCGATCAGGGTACGGACTACCTGCTCAGGGTCCACCCCATGCTCGTGGTCACACCGACAGGCGCCAAGGCAAAGGATACGCTCACCGTTTCGAGGTTCTCCACCGCCGGTGCCGACCAGTACGGGGAGATCGCCGCAAGCGGATCCTCGGATGCATCAGAGGTGATCGTCGAGGCGCGCCGTGAAGGGACCTCAGCCGTGTACCGGGCTGTCGTCCGGACGGCCGCTGGAGGAGGATTCGGCTACACCTTCAGGAACGTGCCCCCCGGCAACTACACGGTGTTCGCCTTCACCCCGAAGCCGGGGCAGGCGGCGAACCTCGAGAACCGCTGGGATCCCGGCTCGGTGGACCCCTTCCGCGCAAGCGGGCCGTTCTCCGCCGCCAGCGTCAGCGTCAGGGCAGCATGGACGAGCGGCGCGGCCCTGACGCGCATCGAAACCTTGCAGAGGCCACAGCCACAGGCAGCACCGCAGCTGCCCGCAAAAACGAAGGCAAAACGAACCAGAACCCGAACCCTAAACTGAACCGCCACCCAATCCATGAGCACTCCCTCCCGCATCGGCCCAAACTCGATCATCCAGACCGTAGGCGCACTCGAATCGGCATATGGCAAGCAACGCGCTGAAGAGCTGCTGACCGCCATCGGCCAGGGCCACTGGATCGGCAACCTCCCCTCCGAGATGGTCGAAGAATCGAAGTTCCACGCACTGGTCACCGCCCTTGAAAAGGAGATCGGGGAGAAGGCCACCGCCGGCATCCTGAAGGAGTCGGGCGAACGGACGGCGAAGTACCTGCTCAGGGTGCGCATCCCGGGAGTGTTCCAGAAGGTGGTCAAGCTGCTGCCTGCGGGCCTCGCCTTCAAGGCCTTCCTCTTCGCGATCAGCAAGAACGCCTGGACCTTCGCCGGAAGCGGAGAGTTCGGCTACGCATCCAAGCCCTATCCGAACATCACGGTCAAGGTGACCTACCCCTCACACCCGGTGGTCGGAAACTTCTACCTCGGCACCTTCAGCGCACTCCTCTGCGAGCTGGTAGACAAGGATACCACCATCAGGCCGGACATCCGCAAGGAGGGCAGCGCTATCACCTGCAAATACGCCTGCTCGTTCTGACCGGCAGCGTCGGACTCCCTGCCCGAACCACAGAGAAAAGCGAAAGCGGGCCTCTGCCCGCTTTCGCCATCTACCCGCCCCCGGCAAGCCTACTTCTTCGGAGCCGGCATGCATGGCGGGGTCTTCTGGGGAGCGCCCGGCATCTGGCCATTCATTCCCGGCTGCATGCAGGGCATCTGTCCGCTCATGCAGGGCATCCCCTTCATCTCGGCCTGGGCAGCCTCGAGCACGCCGATCAGCTTCGCCTTGTCTTCGAGGATCTCCTTCCTTTCTGAGCCGGAGACCCCCTCGTCGAGCTTCTGCTGCAGCTTCAGTACCTGGATCATCACCGGCATCGACTGCATCATCGGGCAGTTGGGCCCCTGGGCCGTGTGGTCGATGGTCATGGTCTGCACCGGCAGGCACGGCGCCTTCGCGGCTTTCGGTTTCGCCTGGGCCGAGCCGCTGATCGCCAGCACGCCGGCAAGGATGAGAAGAACCCTTTTCATATTACCTCCAGTGGGATTGTGGATATTTGACGGAAATTCAACAATGGCGGGCCAGGATGGCCCAAGGCACCAAGATACACAATTGTTAAAAAATGAGACGAACGGCAAATCGCTCCTGGTGCCAAGAATTTCAGCGGCGCCGCGTCTTGGCGAGCAGGCGGAGGAGCTCGATGTAGAGCCAGACGAGCGTCACCATCAGGCCGAAGGCGCCGTACCACTCCATATACTTCGGAGCGCCCTGCCGGGCCCCCTGCTCGATGAAATCGAAGTCGAGCACGAGGTTCATGGCCGCGACGCCCACCACGATCAGGCTGAAGATGATGCCCGCCATGCCGCTGTCGTGGATGAGGGGCAGGTTCATGCCGAAGAAGGAGAGCACGAAGCTGAGCAGGTAGTAGATAGCAATCGCGCCGGTAGCCGAGACCACCATGCGCCGGAAGCTGCCGGTCGCCCTGATGAGCCCCGACTGGTAAGTGGCCAGCAGCGCTGCGAAGGTACCGAAGGTCAGCACGGTCGCGGTACTGACGATACCGGGGTAGATCTGCTCCATGAAGGCGGAGATGCCGCCGAGCACCAGCCCCTCGAGCACGGCATAGGGCAGCGCCAGCACCGGGGCGAGCCGCTGGTTGAAGATGATGATGAGGGAGACGATGAAGCCGCCGATGGCCCCGCCGTAGAACATCGTCGCGATTACGGCAAAGCCCTCCGACATGCTCCGGAACCAGACCAACGCGCCGGAAGCGACCACCGTCAGCAGCAGGAGCGCAACCTTGCCCACTGTTCCCTGGATGGTCATCACTCCCTCCTGCGCAACAGGAGCCTGTTCAACGCGTTTGAACACATTCTCCTTGAGCGCCGGGTTCCCCGACCTGGTCATCATCTCCATATGCTCTCCTGTTATGGGGTTGGTTGTCCGGTTATGTATTTGTTAAACGAAAAGATAGTCAAAATAAATCCGCCTTGATGGAAGAGGCAATGGGCGAATAGGACGAATGGGGCAAATATCATCCCGAGAAGTCACCGTGCGTTCATCTTCAGGTTTGTCGCCGGTTCAATCTTGAGTCACGCCTTGCCCGTGACATTCGCTCCCGAATTCCACCCTCATCAAGGAAAGATTTCTCCAGATGGCTGATCTGACGGTCAAGCAAATAGTTGGCTTGATGGATAAGGCAGATCGCAATATTGGCCACGACATCCGCGCTGCGGGTTTCAATAAATTCCCGATACGTGTCAAAATCCGCATCCGGATTTCCACCCAACTTGCGAACGAACAGGGCCTCCCTCGAACCCTTTTCCCAAATCCGGAAATCGCGGACCCGCAAAAAATCGTAGTAGTCCTCCAGCAGCTCTTGCAGACTCGCTCGCGCAACGTTGACCAGCTTGATCTCCATCTCTTTAGAGGTTCCGGATATCTGAGCCCCTTCGACGATATTCTGTTTTCCCGATCTGGCCGCCTGTACCATCTGGTCTATGGTCCGGTCACCTCGGGTAAAAAATCTCTGACAAAATCGAAACGTCAGACCGTAAATGATCTCGGCCTTCCGGAATGAGTGTAAATCACGGTAACTCCCGTGCGGCGGGATGAACGATGGGTTCTTCATGTCGCTGTCGTTGCCTTGGGGGAAAGCAAATACACACAGTTACTCCGCATAGGCCCCATGAGCCCTATACGTCCCATAAGACCTATAGGGCAATATCGTATCCAGCATCGAATAAACCTTGGGACGAGAGGGCACAAAAAAGGCGGGTTATCTGACCCGCCTCATTGTGCATTACCTCCTGCCGTATACTTACTGCCAGCCGCCGACGATGTCGAAGATCTCGCGGTCGCCGATCGGTTTGGGGACCGAGGCGAGCGGGGCCTTGGAGAGGATCTGCTCGGCGATCTCGTTGTATGGGGCGAGGCAGGCGTCGAGGCCTGGCTCGGCGGGATCCATCGCGAAGAGGGTCTTGCCGGCGAAACGGCTCTTGCGGATCAGCTCGTGGTAAGGGACCTTGGCGAGCAGGCGCGTGCCGACCTGCTCGGAGAACTGGTCGAGCATGTTGGTGCCGCCGCCCGTGGTGTAGTCCACGCGGTTGCCCACGATGCCCATGAGCTGCACCTTGTAGCGTACGCTCTTCTGCTGGATGGCCATGCAGAGGCGGTTTGCCGCGAAGATGCTGTCGAAGTCGTTGGTGGCGATGATGATCGAGTAGTCGGCATAGTTCAGCGGGGCGCTGAATCCGCCGCACACCACGTCGCCGAGCACGTCGAACAGGATAACGTCGTACTTGTCGTACAGCCCCATCTCCTGAAGCAGCGTGACCGACTCGCCGACCACATAGCCGCCGCAGCCGCTGCCGGCCGGGGGGCCGCCAGCCTCGAGGCCGTCGATGCCGGCGAAGCCGGTCTCGACGATATCTTCGGGCGTGAGCTCCTCGTGGTGGAAATCGACCTCTTCGAGCGCCTCGATGACGGTCTTCTGGAGCTTGCCGGTGATCGGGAAGGTGCTGTCGTGCTTCGGATCGCAGCCGATCTGCAGCACCTTCGCCCCCTTCAGGGCGAGCGCCGCCGAGATGTTCGCGCTGGTCGTGCTCTTGCCGATGCCACCCTTGCCGTATACGGCCAAAACTAAGCTCATGATGTGATCCGGTTCAATTGTTTTTTGAATATGTTTCTGGTGCCTCAGGTGCCTTGAAAAAGCGTCGTGAGCGGCCAGAGTGCAAGGCGAACGGAGCACAGAAACCGGAATGTACACGAAGTACATGAGGATTTCGAGCACCGTACAACGCAGCAATCTGGTCGCGGAACAGCTTATTCATGGTACCTCAGCCGCCGATATGCTCTTTCGCCTTCCTGAACACCTCCGCCGTGATGACCGGCTCGCCGATCCCGCGGGCAAAGTTCTCGGTATTCTTGCGCGCCTTCTTGCGTACGAAGAAGGGCACCTTGCCCAGCATCTTCTCGGCTTCGGCGGTCCAGCTCATCTCGCCGTCGGGCGAAGCCGTCATGACCGGGTCGCCCTCTTCCGGAGGCGCTACGGCCTCGGCGTCATGCGACCTGAAGGTGCCGTTCGAGGGCACCTCGCCCTCGGCAGCCTGCTCCTCGTACTCGAGGCCGGCGTCGCCGAAGAAGTCGATCAGGTGCTTCTCGAGGCCCAGCTTGGCCGAGGTGTAGACACGGTCGGCCATCACGTCGGCGCCGTCGAACCCGAAGAAGGGGTAGTAGCCGAGCAGGTGGTTCTCGATATGGGTCGGGGGCGAAATGACCATGCAGGGCACGTCGAGCTTGCGGCAGCTGTGGCGCTCCATCTGGGTGCCGCAGACCAGCTCCGGCATCTCGTCCTCGATGAACTTCGACACCTCCTGGAACTTGTCGGTCACCATCAGCGAGCCCGGGAGGTAGCCTTCGAGCTGCGAGCGGACCCAGTCGGCGTGCTTCGGCAGGTAGGTGCCGGCGCCGATGATCTGCATGCCGAGCTCGTCCTTCAGGAACTTCGTCACGCCGACCACCTGGGTGGCGTCGCCGAAGACGAAGGCGCGCTTGTTGCTGAAGCTCTCCATGTCGGCGGTGCGGGCGAACCACGGCACGCCGCTCGGGGCGCTCAGGCCGTCGAGCGAGAAGTCGCGGAGGTCGGGCATCGAAATCGGAGCCGCGCCGCGCCCGGCGCCGATGCGGTTCACCTCGTCGATGATCGCCTTCAGCCAGCGCATCGTGGCGTTGACGCCGATCGGCGCCTCGGTCACGGCCGGCATGCCGAACTGCTGCTTCAGGTACTCGGAGGCCTGGAAGCCCATCTCGCGGAACGGCGCGATGTTGACCCAGGCGGCCGGAAGGCGCTTCAGGTCGTCGATGCCCGCGCCCCACGGGGCGACCACGTTGACTTCGACGCCGAGCGTCCTGAGCATGCGGCGGAGGCTGGTGAGGTTGGCCTTGAGATGGAAGCCGAGGGAGGTGAAGCCCAGCAGGTTCACCGACGGCTTCGCGGTCTTCGGGGACTCGGCGGCGTAGCGCTTCACCAGCTCGGTGAAGAGCCCTTCGGCGGCCTCGCTCTCGGCCACCCTGAAGGGGTTGACCGCGTAGACCATGATCTTGTCCGGCGAAACCCCAGACGCTCGCGCCATCTGGCCGAGATCCTCCTGGAGCAGCGCGGTGCTGCAGCTCGGGGCGACCACCACCAGCTCGGGCTTGTAGTGTTCGTCGACCTGCTTGACGGTGCCGGTGAGTCGGGAGGTGCCGCGGGCCAGGTCCTGGCCTCGGACCACGCTGATGGAGAGCTTCGGGAACTCGGGCGTGCGCTCGAGCATGGTGTAGGTGGCCGTGATGTAGTCGTCGCCCTGCGGCGCGTGGTAGACCGTATGGACCCCCTTCATGCTGTTGGTCACGCGGCTCACGCCGTGAAGCGCCGTCCCCTCATACAGCCAGAAAGCTAAACGCATGGTTTTTCGTTGGTTTTCGTCGTTGTATCTCTTACTTCCCGGCGGCCGGCATCATCCCTTCGAGCCACACCGAATCGTCGAACTCCGGCAGGCTTTCGCGGCGCAGGAGCGGGGAGACGAACAGGTTGGCCAGCGTGTTCACGCCCGACCAGCTGTGGATGGACATCAGGGTGAACTCCATGCTCCACTTCACGATAAAGCCGTTGCCCACGAAGGGGTTGGCGGTCATGAGCGAGGTGACGACCATGTCGGGCCTGGTGGCCTTGATCTCCTCGAGCTGGCGATGGAAGTTCGGCTGTTCGACCACCTTCACCCCCTGGAGGGCCTGCAGTTCGCGGTCGTGGAACTTCTTGTTGATGTAGGCGCTGCTGCACTCCACCACTTCGGCGCCGGCGTTCTTGAGGAAGCGCGCGAGCGGCAGCTCCATCATGGTATCCGCCGTCAGGAAGATCTTCTTGCCGTTCAGCAGGGCGGTCTGCTTTTTGATCTTCTCCCAGGCGGCCTGTTCACGCTCAGCAAAGTCTACCGTCTTGCCGAACATTGCGGCGAGGTCCTCCCAGAAGGCACGGGTGCCGTCGGGGCCGAACGGGAAGAGCGAGCTCAGCACCTGCGAACCGCGTTCACGGTTCAGGCGCGAGCAGACGCGCGAGAGGTAGGGCTGGATCGGCGCGAGCACCGTGTCGGGACCGATCGCGGGAAGCTTGTCGAAACGGCTCTCGGGAAGGAAGCCGCCCACCGGGATGCCGAGTTCCTCGGCTTCGGCGCGCAGGTCGTCCGCCGTGACGTCGTTCACCGACCCCACGAAAACCACCTTCTTCTCGCCGGCGGGAGCCTCGGGGCAGAAGGGGACGAGCGCCTGGAGCACCGAGTCCTCGGCCTGGGTGAAGTTGAAGACGAGGCCGCTGGCAGGCACGAAAAGCACCGGGGTCTTGTCCGTGCTCAGGTGGTGGGAGAGCCCCTTGAAGTCCACCTTCATCACCTCGGGGGTGCAGGAGGAGAGCAGGAAGATCACCGACGGGTTGTGGTCGCGCTTGATCTCCGCGATCACCTCTTCGAGCCTGGGCTCCGCCTTGGAGAGGTCGCTCTCCTCGATGAGCGCGACGCCGAAGCGCGGCTTCGCGAAGATCATCATGCCGAGGGCGTTCTGGAGGAAGTGGGCGCAGGTGTGGGTACCGAGGATGAGGAAGAAGCTGTCCTTGATCTTCTGGTAGAGCCAGCCGACACAGGCCAGGCCGCAGAAGCTGTGGGTAACGTTGTCCTCTTTGAGAATCTGGCAATCGCTTGAAACCGGCATCATGTCGTTCGTTCCTTGAAATGAGGTGCTGGAAGCCACCCTATATATTTAGAACCCGAAGATAAAAATATTTTTCATTTATCCGGCGTGGCTTTGCGGGCATGAACCGAGGCGACCTTGTCGCCGATCGAAACCTGCCTGTCTCGCCGGTCGTCGATCTTCATGATCGTGTAGACCCGCGGGGCGCCCTGGCCGAAACTGTATTCATGCAGCTCGCGCGCCACGGCGAAGAGTTCATCCGCCGTGCCCTCGACCGTGGTGCCCATATCGTGCAGGGTGAACGGGAGGCCGCGGTGCTCAAGCAGCGCCTCCATACCGGCGATCCACGGGCTCAGGCTCGCGCCACCGGTGCCGAGCGGCACCACCGTGATCTCTAGCAGGGCCATCGCACCAGGGCAATCTGTCGTGTACCGCGATGTTCCGGCGCCCCTGAACGCGTCATGAGCGGCTCGCACGGAACAGCTTGTTGAGGTGCCGTCACTTGCAGACGGTCTCGTCGCGCCCCGGCCCCACCGAAATGAAGGTCACCGGCACGTCGAGCGCATCCTCGAGGAAGTTCACATACGCCCTGGCATTCTCGTGCATCTCCGCGAAGCTCTTCGCCCCGGCGTTCGAAGCCATCCAGCCCTTCATGCTCATGTAGACCGGCGTCACCCTCGACAGCGTCTGGTGCTCGGTCGGGAAGTCGTGGATCTCCTTGCCGTCCAGCATGTAGGAGGTGCACACCTTGATCTCCTCGAAGGTGTCGAGCACGTCCATCTTGGTCAGCGCCAGCTCGGTCACGCCGCTGATGGTCAGCGAGTAGCGCAGCGCGACCAGGTCGATCCAGCCGCAGCGGCGCTTGCGCCCCGTCGTCGCGCCGAACTCGTGGCCGATCCTGCCCAGCGCCTCGCCGGTCTCGTCGTCGAGCTCAGTCGGGAAGTCACCGTTGCCGACCCTCGTCGTGTAGGCCTTGCAGACTCCGATCACCTTGCCGATATGGTTCGGGGCAACGCCGGAACCGGTGCAGGCACCGCCGGAGGTCGGGTTCGAGGAGGTAACGAAGGGGTAGGTGCCGTGGTCCACGTCGAGCATGCACCCCTGGGCGCCCTCGAGCAGCACGGTCTTTCCCGCCTTGATCTGGCGGTTCAGGTAGAGCTGGGTGTTGGTCACGAAGGGATCGATCACCTTGTCGAACGCCTCGTACTCGCCGATGATCGCCTCGACGTCGATCACCTCCTGTCCGTAGACCTTGCTGATGAGCTTGTTCTTGGCCTCGATGTTCTCGCGCAGCTTCTCCTTCAGCACCTCGCGGTTGAGCAGGTCGACCACCCTGATCCCCTTCCTGGCGAACTTGTCCTCGTAGCTCGGCCCGATGCCGCGCCCGGTGGTGCCGATCTTGTTGTCGCCGCTCAGGCACGACTCGCTCAGGCAGTCGAGCTGCTTGTGGTACGGCATGATCAGGTGCGCGTTGTGGCTGATGAACAGCCGTCCCCGCACGTCGTAGCCAAGCTCCTCGACCTTCTTGATCTCGTCCAGCAATGCGACGGGGTCGATCACCACGCCGTTGCCGATCACGCAGATGCAGTCCTTGTTGAAGATGCCCGAAGGGATGAGGTGCAGCACCACGGTCTTTCCGTCGAAACAGATGGTGTGGCCGGCGTTCGCGCCGCCCTGGTACCTGACCACGATGTCGTACTTGTCGGAAAGGTAGTCGACAAGCTTGCCCTTGCCCTCGTCACCGAACTGCGTGCCAACGAGTACGGTCGCCGAGGCCGCCGGCCTGGGGAATGATCTTTCTTCCACGTCGATTGCTTTTACTGAGAGAAGTTATCGAACTCGGCCAGGAGCCTGCCCCTGCCCTCGCCCGAAAAAGATGAATAATTTACAATAAATTTGGCTTTCGGAGCGGAACTTTCCATGATCCGGCGGGCCTTCGTCTTCTCCGACTGCTTCAGCTTGTCGTACTTCGTCAGGACCACGCCATACGGCCTTCCGCAATAGTCCAGGAACTCCAGCATCTCCAGGTCGGACTCCATGCCCGGATGGCGCGAATCAACCAGCACCACCACCAGCGAGATCTGGTCGCGGTCGCGGACGTACTCGGTCAGCAGCCTTCCCCAGCTCTGGCGCTCGCTCTGCCCTACCGCCGCGTAGCCGTACCCCGGCAGGTCGACGAAGAACAGGTTTTTGTTGATCAGGAAGTAGTTGATCAGGCGGGTCTTGCCCGGCGTCGAGCTGGTCTTGGCCAACCCCTTCTTGCCGCACAGCGAATTGAGCAACGACGACTTGCCGACGTTCGACCGGCCCACGAAGACGATCTCCGCAAACTCCTCGCCCGGCAGCCCGGCGATCGTCGAGGCGCTCTTGAAGAAATCAGCGCTGGAAATGTTCATGCAGAGGGATCCTCATAAATAAATCACGCCGCGTTCCCCGCGGCGCATTGAAAGCAGAAGCTAAGAAAGCTTGCCCGAAAAACCCAAATCTTAAGACCTGACGGCAGGCATCGGCAGTTGTCACCGTCCTGACCTTATAAATATAGCTACGTGCGCAAAAGCATGAAGTCAAGAGCACCCGCCGGCTCCTGGCCGAGGGCTCAACTGACCGAGATATGACCCGGTTCCTTCGTCGCATCCTCGACCACCCGCAGTCCGCAGAACACCTCGACGTCGCCCACCAGTTTCGGCCCGACCACCTTGTTCACGAATTTGGCCCTGATCTTCTTCATGAGCTCGGGATGCACCGTCACGGTCGACGGATTGCTGGTGGTCCGGAACCCCACAAACACCGCCGCAATTATCTGTTCGGTAAAATAATCGCCCCCCACATCAAACGTCCGTCCCATCTGACTCCCTGTTTTTGGACGAATATACCCATTTCACGGCCAAATCGCCCGCACGCGTTCTACGCCACCATTGCTCCCGCCTATGAATCAATCCTCCCTAATCCGGTCCTGCTATCTGCCGGACTCCCCGGCATACGAAACGGTCGCAGCCGATATGGCATTGATCATCGCCTGCTGATAACCGGCATCCGCAAGCTTATTCTCCTCGTC
>OMIK01000088.1 GCA_900299075.1 Chlorobi bacterium Chlorobi_1 | reverse complement strand
GGCTCCAGCCTGAGCGAGGCTTCAGCGGACCACCAGCACGGGGTAGTCGATGACGTCGACCAGTTCGGCAAGGATCCCGTCCGGAAGGTTCGTCCGGTCGCCCAGCACCAGCAGTCCCGAGTCGATCATCCTGATGTACCTTGCCAGCTCCTTGCCTGCCGAGACAGGGATGTGGTGGTACTCCGTGGTGATGCCCGACGGGCCGATCAGCGTTTCCGCCTCCCGTTGATAGCGCCCGGCGGTTTCCGGATCGTGGTCGACGACGATCAGGTGGAGGGCGCTGTCGGGGCCGGCTACCTCAAGGGCCGTGCGCAGTGCCCTCTTCGACCCTTCGGAGCCGTCGTAGAGGACCAGGAGGGGCCATTCGGCGGCGGTGAAGCCCGGCCGCATCAGGAGGATGGCCGTGTCGCCTTCGTGCAGGGCGGTGCGGGCCGTCGAGCCGAGCCCCTTGCGGCACGAGGGAGCGCGTCCGCTCCTGCCGAGTACGAGGAGGTCGGCCTCGGTGGCGGCGGAGATCAGCTGTTCGGGCACCATGCCTCGCAGCACCCTGAAGGTGTGGCGCAGCGTCCTCGCCTCCGCGGTGCGTTGCAGCAGTTCACGGGCTTCCCGGGCCTGCTGCCTGAGCAGCCGTTCAAGCTGCTCCTCGTCCAGCTTCCCGGTCGAAGCGCTGTAGACCCGGATCTCCTCGGCGAAGGGGAGCTCGGCGATCCTGAGCAGGTTGATATCCTCCACGAAGATGCCCAGCAGCTCGGCCTGCAGCCGTTCTGCCATCTCGGCCGCGGCGTCGAGCGATGCCCGGCTGTGCGGTGAGCAGTCGATCGCGACGGCGATCGTACGGATCATGCCGGTTTGCATATGCTCCTCCGTGCAGGCTCATTCCCGATCGTTGTTTTCGTCATCGTCATGGTCCGTTGCGAACTCCTTCATTTTTTTTGCCATTTCGTCGAGCTTCCCGACAATCAGGGCGTTGATGCTGCCGGCCGGCCACGAGCCGTCGGGTGCCTGCCCACCGGCCGGGAGCCCCGTCAGGATCTCGATCCCCTGATCGATGTGCGATACCGGCCAGATCGAGAACTTCCCCTGCTCGACCGCTTCGACGACGTCCTTCCTGAGCATCAGGTTCTGCACGTTCGCCGTGGGGATGAGGACGCCGTGCCGTCCGTCGAGGCCCCGCTCCCTGCAAAGATCGAAAAATCCTTCGATTTTCTCATTCACGCCGCCGATCGCCTGCACCTCCCCGTACTGGTTGACCGAACCGGTCACGGCGAACCACTGCCGGATCGGCACCCCCGAGATGGCCGAGAGCAGGGCGTAGAGCTCGGCCGACGAGGCGCTGTCGCCCTCCACGCCGCTGTAGGACTGTTCGAAGACCAGCGTGGCCGAGAGCGAAAGCGGTCGTTCACGGGCGTATCGGGCTCCGAGGAAGCCGGTGAGGATCAGCACCCCCTTTGAGTGGATCGGGCCTCCCATCTCCACCTCGCGTTCGATGTCGAGCACCTCGCCCTTGCCCATCCGCACCCGTGCGGTGATCCTGCTCGGGCGGCCGAAGCTCCGGTCTCCGAGGGAGTAGACCGCGAGGCCGTTGACCTGCCCGGCCCGTTCGGAAGCGGTGTCGATCAGGATGGCGTCGCGCATCATGGCCTCCCTCAGGCGCTCCTGGATACGCGAGGAGCGGTGGAGCTGCGATTCGACCACCGCATGGACGTCTTCGGCCGTCACGAGGCTGCGCCCGGCCTCGGAAGCGCGGTAATCCGCCTCGTGCACCAGGTCGCAGATCCCCTGCAGGTGCGTGGTCAGCTTCGTGGCGTCGCCGGCTATGCGGGAGCCGTGCTCGACGACCCGCGCGACGGCCCCCCGGTCGAAGTGCCGCAGCTTCTCGCGCACGGCTATCGAGCCGATCAGCCTGGCGTAGGCGAGGTGGTTTTCCGGGGTGCGCCCCATCTCGTCCTCGAAATCGGCCGCCACCTTGAAAAGCTCCGTGAAATCGGGGTCGTAGGTGCTGAGCAGGTAGTAGAGCAGCCGCTCGCCGAGGAGGATGACCTTGACCTGCAGCGGGATCGGTTCCGGCTCGAGCGAGACGGTGCTGACCAGGCTGTAGAGCTGGGCGAGCGACTCTATCCTGATCTGTCGGGTGCGGATCGCCTTCTTCAGGGCCTCCCAGGCGAAGGGCTCGAGCAGGATCCTGCGCGCGTCGAGCACCAGGTATCCGCCGTTGGCCCGGTGCAGCGCCCCCGGTTTGATGAGGGTGAAGTCGGTCACCAGCGTGCCCATCTGCGAGGTGTGCTCGATGTCCCCGATGAGGTTCGTGCAGGCAGGCTTGTCCTCCATGACCACGGGCGCGCCGCGGGTGGCGCCGTTGTCGATCATGACGTTGACCCGGTAGCGGACGAGGAACCTTCCCCTGGAGCCGGGCTTCGTGGGGCTGCCGCCCATGAAGAGCTCCTGGGGCGAGCCCTCCTTCTCGAGGAACTGGTCGAAGTTCTCGATAATGTCCCGTTCGATCGCGTCGATATGGGATGCCACCCCGGGCATCGATTCGTACTTCGCCCGGAGCTCGTCGACCATCGGCTTCAGCGCGAAGCCGGCGACCTCGCGGTTCAGCTCCTTGAGCTTGTCGGCGCTTTCCCGCTGCCAGTTCGGAATCTGGGCCATGATCGACTGGAGGGCATCCTTCAGCCGCACCATCTCCATCTCGATCCGCTCCCGCTCCTCCGGCTTGAGCCGCATGAACTCCTCGGATTTGATCACCTCGCCCTTCCTGACGGGGGCGAAGGCGAAGCCGCCCGGCGTCCTGATCAGCGCGATGCCGTGACCCCGGGCATCCTCCTCGAGCTCCTCGATAGCCATGCCCTGGCGCTCCTGGAGCGATTCGCTGATCTCCTTCTCCCGGGACTGGTACTCTTCGCTGCTGAATGCGGCCGGCATGACGCTGAAAAGCGCTTCGACCAGGTGCTCCATGTCGCCGACCAGTCCGCAGGCCCGGCCGGGGGGGAGGCGCAGCGCCCTTGGATGCCGGGGTTTTTCGAAGTTGTAGACATAACACCAGTCGTCCGGGATAGGGGCGGCAGGTGCCACCTCCCCCAGGCAGTGCATGACGGCCGACTGCTTGCCGGTGCCGGAGGGGCCGAGGGCGAAGAGGTTGAAGCCGTCATGGCGTATGCCCATCCCCAGCTTTATCGCATCGAGGGCGCGCTCTTGCCCCGCGATCTCCGTCGAACCATCGAGTTCGGCGGTCGACTCGAAGTCGAACCTGGCGGGGTCACAACGGTTGAAGAGCTGTCCGGCAGAAAGCTTTGCTGGCATTGGCATGATCAATGCTCCTTTTTCCGGGCGGAAGGGTGCGGCTGGGGGGATGGCGCTCCCGGAACCGTCGCCACCAGCCGTCGATAATGACTTCAACAGGTGGTGGCGCAGGAATGGTTCCCGGAGTGCGGGTTACGGAGCCTCCTCCTCCAGGCCCCTGTGCAGGTGCACCGGCTCGGCCTCTTTCCGGCGGAGCCGGAGGTTCAGCATCTCGACGCACACCGAGAAGGCCATGGCGAAGTAGACGTACCCTTTGGGGAACTCGAAGCCGGCGCCCTCGGCGACGAGGGTGACGCCCACCAGGATCAGGAAGCTGAGCGCGAGCATCTTCACGGTCGGGTGGCGGTCGACGAAGTCGCCGATCGACTTCGAGGCGACCATCATGATGCCCACGGCGACCATGATCGACAGGATCATCACCGGGATGTCGCTGGCCAGGCCGACGGCCGTGATGACCGAGTCGAGCGAGAAGACGATGTCGATGACGGCAATCTGCAGGAGCGTCGCCACGAAGCCCGAAGCGGAGCCTTTTTTCTGCTCATGGTCTCCTCCTTCGAGGCTTTCGTGGATCTCGCTGGTGCTCTTGGCGAGCAGGAAGAGGCCTCCGCCGAGCAGGATGAGGTCGCGTCCGGAGATGCCGACGGAGAGCACCGTGAAGAGGTCGGCCTTGAGCCCCATCACCCAGGTGATCGAGAGCAGGAGCATGATCCGGGTGACCATCGCGAGCCCGAGGCCGAGGATGCGTCCTCTGGCGCGCTGCTCATCGGGCAGGCGCCCGACGATGATCGAGATGAAAATGATATTGTCGATGCCGAGGACGATTTCGAGCGCCGTCAGGGTGACAAGCGCAACCCAGGCCTCGGGCCTGAAGATCCATTCCATGACGTATCTTGGTGGAGGGGTTGACGATGTTCGGGTGCCGTACCCGTTCCAGAGAATGTAAGCCCAAACGGCGTTACGGGCAACATTCGGAATCTTCGCGGGTATTGCCCTACATTAGGTTATGGCCGGTAAACCGTAACCTTCAGCGGAGGAATGAACTCACCGTATGACGACCGGGTGCATGCCGGGTTGAAAAACTGCTTCGAAAGCGGACGGACCCGCCCGGCAGCTTGGCGGATTGCCCAGCTCAGGGGGCTCGAGTCCTTCCTCCGGGAGCGCGAGGGGGCCATAGCACGCGCCCTGCTGGCCGATCTCCGCAAGCCGGCCGCCGAGGCCTGGCTGACCGAGACCGGATGGCTGCTTGCTGAGGCCCGGCATGCCCGGAGGAGGCTCAAGGGATGGATGCGGCCCCGCCGGGCCTTCGTGCCGCTGCATTACCAGCCCGGCCGCGCTTTTTTTACCCGTGAGCCCCTCGGCCTCATCCTCGTCATCGGGGCCTGGAACTACCCGCTGCAGCTCAGCCTCGCGCCGGTTGTCGGCGCCCTCGCCGGCGGTAACTGCGCCGTGGTGAAGCCTTCGGAGCTGGCTCCCGCAACCTCCGCCCTGCTGGCAGCGGAGCTGCCCCGTTTCGTCGACGCCGATGCGGTCCGCGTCGTCGAGGGGGGCCCCGACCTGGTCCGCGAACTGCTTTGCCGCCGATTCGACCATATCTTCTTCACCGGAAGCCGCGAGAAGGGGCGTGAGGTGATGCGGGCGGCGGCGCAGCACCTGACTCCCGTCACGCTGGAACTCGGCGGCAAGTGCCCCTGCATCGTCACCGAATCGGCCGACCTGCGCACCGCGGCCCGCCGCATCGCCTGGGCCAAGTTCCTTAACGCCGGCCAGACCTGCATCTCGCCGGACTACCTGCTGGTCCACGAGTCGGTGGAACCTGAGCTTCTCAGGCTGCTCCGGGAAGCGCTGGGGAGCTTCTACGGTGCGGATCCGATGCGGAGCCCCGACTACCCCCGCATCATCGATGCCCGTGCCTTCGACAGGCTCCGCTCCTGCCTCGGGGAGGGGGAGGTGGCCGTCGGGGGAGGAAGCGACGCTTCCGGACGTTCCATCGAGCCGACCCTCATCCGTGGCGTCCGCCAGGGCTCACGGCTCCTGCGCGAGGAGGTGTTCGGGCCGTTGCTGCCGGTGCTCACCTTCAGGTCGTTCCCCGAAGCGCTCGATTCAATCCGGCCCGGGGACGAGCCGCTGGCCATCTACCTCTTTTCCGGACGCCGCGGGGACCTCCGGCTGCTCCAGGAGCGAACGCTGAGCGGAGGGATCTGCCTGAACGACCTGCTCTTCCAGGCATCGATCCCGGGGCTGCCCTTCGGCGGCCGGGGGATGAGCGGCATGGGCGCCTACCACGGCCGGGCAGGCTTCGAAACCTTCACCGCTCCGCGGAGCGTGCTCGTCAGATCCCGTTTCCCGGACCCGGACCTCCGCTACCCGCCCTACGGCGAGGGGAAAATGCGGCTGCTCAGGAGGATCGTCAACCTTTTTGCATGACCATGGAAAACCTGTCGGAAACGGTGGCGGGAAGTTCCGGTGCTTCCCGAAGCGGGGCCGGGCTGGCCCTCGGCGGAGGCGCGGTGCTCGGCGCGGCCCATGTGGGCGTCCTGAAGGCGATGCACCAGCTCGGGTTCAGGCCCGCCTGTATCTCCGGAACCAGCATCGGCTCCTTCGTGGCGGCCCTCCATGCGTTCGGCATGGGGTGGGAGAGGATCGAAGCCCTCGCCCTCGACCTCGACTGGTCGGACCTCTCGGGGCTCACGCTCTCCGAGTATGCGCTGCTTTCGAACAGGAAGTTCGGCGCGCTGGTCAATCGCCTCCTCGGCTCCTGCCGCATCGAAGAGGCCCTGATCCCGCTGGCCATCGTCGCCACCGACATCAGCAGCGGATCCAAGGTGGTGTTCCGCGAAGGCGACGTCGCGACGGCGGTCATGGCGAGCTCCTCGATTCCCGGCGTCTTCCGGCCGGTGGAGTACCGGGGGATGCTCCTGGTCGACGGGGTGCTTACCGAAAACGTCCCGATCTCGCCCCTGCTGGAGATGGGTGCGGAGCGGGTGGTCTGCGTGGACCTGCTCGGCCGCCACACCTTCCGAAGGCCGGAGCACCTCGCCACCCTCTTGATGAACGCCTTCTACAGCGCCCTGCGGACCCTGTCGGAGTTGCAGATGAGGAGCGCCGACCTGGTCATCACCCCCGACCTCACGGAGTTCAGCATGGTCGACATGTCGGCCGTCCCGAAGATCCTCGAGGCCGGCTACACCGAAGCCTACCCCCTCCTCAAGGCATGGCTCGGGCAGGGTGGCACTGCCGGACCCCTTGTTCCTGACCGGCGGTTTTCGTAAGATGTAGTCATACCCATCCCCCGCATCCCCATACCTTGCAGTACCGGACGAAGCCGCAGGCTCCGCCATACGTTGTATCCCGTCCTTGCGGACGGGGAGGGCACAACCGAACGAAAACAAGGAGGAGATCATGCCCATACGAAGGTTACGGGATTACCTGGACAGCCACCAGGTGAGGTATTTCGTCATCAGCCACTCGCCGGCCTACACGGCCCAGGAGATCGCAGCTGCCGCCCATGTCTCCGGCAAGGCGTTCGCCAAGACGGTCATGGTTTCGGTCGACGGGAGGCTGGCCATGGTGGTGCTGCCCGCATCGCGACAGCTCGATTTCGAACTGCTTCGGGCGCTTTGCGGCACGCATGACGTGGAGCTCGCCGATGAACAGGAGTTCGGCGGCCAGTTCCCCGAGTGCGAGATCGGCGCCATGCCTCCCTTCGGCAACCTCTACGGCATGGAGGTTTATGCCGACGACGAGCTGGACGAGGCCGTGGAGATCACGTTCAACGCCGGGGCCCATACGGAGCTGCTGCGGATGGCGTGGCCCGATTACCGGCGCCTCGTCAACCCGCTCATCGCGAGGCTTTCGATCAAGCCCTGATCATGGGCGCGTGTGGCAATTTGATGGGGAAATGTTACCTTTTACAGTGTTTGATGCCGCCGAGGTACCCCTTTCCGGCATGCGTGCAAGGTAACGGCACGGAAGTGTCGTGTATTCAGGACTCGCTGATTCGATATGAGGATAGCTATCTACGTCGGAACATATGTCAAGGATAAGGATGGCGCGGTCCGCTCGATCTACCAGCTGGTTTCGTCGATGAGGAGCGCGGGTCACGAGGTGGCCGTCTGGTCCCCCGACACCTCCCCGGACGACGATGCTTCGAACGGCGTGTACCGCGTACCGTCGGTTCCTGTACCGGTCTATCCCGATTATCGGCTCGGTTTCTCAAACGCCAGCACGGAGCGGCAGCTCGACCTTTTTTGCCCGGACTTCGTCCACATATCGACACCGGATATCGTCGGCAACAGCTTCCTCCGCTACGCGAGGAGGCGGGGAATTCCGGTCGGCTCCGCGTTCCATACCGACTTCCCCTCCTATTTCAGCTACTACCGCCTCGGCTTTGCCGAAAAGCACGTCTGGAACTACCTTGTGAAGTTCTACAACTCCTGCGACGTCGTCCTTGCTCCGAACGAGATCGTGAGGAAGAAGCTCACCTCCAAGGGGATCCGGAATGTCGAATTGTGGTCGAGAGGGATCGACAAGGAGCTGTTCGATCCCTCCCATCGGTCGGAGCCGCTGCGGCGGTCATGGGGGGGGGATGGCAGGACCATTTTCGTCTATGCCGGAAGGTTCGTCCTCTACAAGGATGTCGACGTGGTGATGGAGCTCTACCGGCGTTTCGCGGTGGAGGGGATGGGCGAGCGGGTGCGCTTCGTCATGATCGGCTCCGGCCCCGAAGAGGAGCAGATGCGCAGGCGCATGCCCGATGCGGTGTTCACCGGCTACCTCACCGGCAGGGAGCTCTCCGAGGCCTATGCGAGCGGCGATCTCTTCCTGTTCCCGTCGACCACCGAGGCCTTCTGCAACGTCGTGCTCGAGGCGCTCGCCTCCGGCCTGCCGGCGTTGGTATCGGATGCCGGCGGATGCATGGAGCTCGTCCGCAGGTCCGGAGGCGGCTTCGTCTCCCCCGCAGGGGATATCGATGGCTTCTACGCCGCCTGCCTGCGCCTCATGCAGGATCGGGAGTGCTACGACTCGATGCGGCGCCAGGGCCTCGAATTCGCGGAGGGCAAGTCGTGGGCGGCGGTCAACGGCTCCCTGATCGAGCGCTATGGCCGGATGGTTGCCGCCTCCTCCGGCAGGAACTGACCCTTGACCATGCGATGCCCACCACCCCGGTGGCGTCGCGGCAAACCACCCAGACCCGACGGCCATGACGCCACAAGATCCTCAGAGCGGGAACCGGCAGCCCGGCAGCGATCCGGACAGCCTGCCCGCGTTCGTCCCATGCCGGGGCCCTGGAGGGCTGCTCGCCTTCGTCGAAGCCACCGGTACCGATACGATCATCGCCCTGGACCGCCAGCGGCGGGTCGTCTACATGAGCCATGCCCTTCCTGCCCACCCCGGCTTCGAACCCGTAGGGAGGACCCTGTTCGAGCTGTTCGACGACAGCAGCCACGAGGCGCTGCGTGCGGCGGTCGACTCCGTGTTCGAGACGGGCCGTCCCGAACTCCTCGAAGATCGGATGCCCCTGGAGAACGGTTCCGACTTCTGGTTCGAGACCCGCCTGAGCCTCGGGTGCGGTGGAGGGCGGGAACTGCTGGTGATGATCGTCACCGACGTCACCCAACGCAAACGCATTGAGGGCGAAGCGGCGGAGTCCGTCCATGAGCTTGAGCGTTTCAACAGGCTCATGGTAGGGAGGGAGCAGCGCGTCATCGAGCTGAAGGCCGAGGTCAACCGCCTCTGCGCCGATCTCGATCGGCCGCCGGAGTACCGTATCCCTTCGGGCGATGCACGGGAGCTGGAGCAGTACCTGGCCATGCGCGCCGCCGGCCTGGCGGATGCGATGCCGGCCGTCCCGCAACACGAGCCCGTCGTGGAGCCCTATGGCGGAAAGGCGCAGCGCGAGTCGCTCCTCAACCTCGTGGAGGATGCCTGCAGCGCGCGCAACTCCCTGGCCGAGGTGAACCTTCGGCTCGAGGAGTCGATCTCCGTCGCGAGCCGCATGGCCATGAAGGCCGAGGCGGCCAGCGCCGCGAAAAGCGAATTCCTGGCCAACGTCAGCCATGAGATCAGGACCCCGATGAACGGCGTGATCGGCATGTCGGAGCTGCTGCTCGATACCGCGCTCGATGCCGATCAGCAGAAGTGCGTCGAGACGATCGTGTCGAGCGGCAGGAACCTCCTTCGAATCATCAACGACCTTCTCGATTTCTCGAAGATCGAGGCGAACCGGCTCGATCTCGACTCCATCGACTTCGACCTGCCGACGCTGCTTGAGGATGTCGCCGAGTTCCACGGCCTCGAAGCCTCCGAGAAGGGGGTGGAGCTCACCCTCTATCCCGAACCGGGGCTGCCGTCGATGGCAGCGGGGGACCCGTCGAGGATCAGGCAGGTGCTGACCAACCTGATCGGCAATGCTGTCAAGTTCACCTCTTCGGGAGGGATCATCGTTCGTGCCGGGGTAGAAGGGGAGGGGCCCGAAGGGTTCGATATGAAGGTTGCCGTCGCCGATACTGGCATCGGCATACCGGCCGACCGCATCGACTCCATCTTCTCCCCGTTCACCCAGGGCGACGGCTCGACCGCCAGGAAGTTCGGGGGAACCGGGCTCGGCCTGAGCATCTCCGCCCTCCTGGCCGGGAAGATGGGCGGCGGGATCACGGTTGAGAGCGTTCCCGGCCGGGGTTCGACCTTCGTTTTCCGGTTCCGGCTCGCAAGGAGCCCGAAAGCCGCGGAGGCGGGCGTGGATCACCGGCCTGAGCTGGAGGGGTCGGTGGTGCTCATGGTCGACGGCAATCCGTTGCGGAGGCAGCGCCTGGGCGAACTCCTCGGCTCCTGCGGCTGCCGTTGCCTTGCCGCTTCCGACGGCCGCGAGGCGCTTGCCATGCTCGACGACCCCTCCGCAGGTCTCACGTCGCCGCCGGCATTCGCCGTGATCGACGACGCGATCGATGCGGCGGTGCTGGAGGAGCTGTGCCGGAAGCTCAGGTTCGGCATCGGCGGCAGGGAGGCGAGGGTCATCCTGCTGCGCGTCTTCGGGAGGCGAAGGACGGAACCCCTCCATCAGGAGCAGCTGGTGGACCTCTGCATCAGCAAGCCGGTCCGCCGGAAGGAGCTGCTCGACGCGCTTTCCGAACCGCTCCTCCGCCGGTCGGCTTCCCCCGGGCAGGAACAACCCTTTGGCGGCCCCGGCGGGCCGCAACCCCATGAGTTCAGGATCCTGGTGGTGGAGGACAGTATCGTCAACCAGCAGGTTGCCGTCAGGATGCTCAGGAAGGCCGGGTACGAGCCTGAGGTGGCCGCCAACGGGTTGGAGGCGGTCTCGGCCCTGAGGCAGGGGCGTTTCGACCTGGTGTTCATGGACTGCCAGATGCCGGAACTCGACGGATTCGCGGCCACCCGGCTCATCAGGTCCGGCCAGGCTGGCGAGCCCAACCGCATCTTGCCCGTCGTGGCCATGAACGCCAAAGCCCTGGTCGGCGACCGGAAGCGGTGCATCGACGCCGGCATGGACGACTATATCGCCAAGCCGATCCGCATGAAGGATTTCCTGTGGATGATCGAGAAGCACATCAGGCCATCGACCATGTCCGGTTCTTCGCAGGATGCCCCCGCTGCTGCAAGCTGGGAAGAGCGAGGTGAATTGCCGGTTTTCGACGAGGCAGACCTGCTCCGAAGGCTCGATCGGGACGAATTCATCATCAGGGAGCTCGTCGCCCAGTTCATGGGCGACGCCCCGGCCCAGATCGCCCGGATCTCGGATGCCGTGGCCGATGGCGACATCGAGGGCCTGGCACTCCTTGCCCACACCATGAAGGGGGCCGCCGCCACCATCGGGGCCTCAAGGCTGAGCAGGCAGGCGCAGGCATTGGAGCAGGCCGTCAGGTCAGGCGGCACCGGCCCGGCCGGTGTGCGGCTTCCCCTGATCGAAGAGCAGTTCGGGCTGCTCAGGGAGGAGCTGCTCCGCAGGGGATGGCTCGACGACCAACAACAACCATGAAAGGAAACAACGCGATGGAAATAGGATTCATAGGGCTGGGAAAGATGGGCTCGGGGATGGTCGAGCACCTCCTCGAACTGGGCCACCGGGTCGTGGCTTACGACCTCTCTGCCGATTCGGTGGCGGCGTTGTCCGCACGGGGGGCGGTGCCCGCCCGATCGCTGCACCAGCTCGTCGACGAACTGGCGCCGCCGAGGGTCGTCTGGACGATGGTGCCTGCCGGCAGGCCGGTCGATGCGGTGCTCGACGGGCTCTTGTCCTGCCTGGGCGCCGGGGATATCGTCATCGACGGCGGCAACTCCCACTATACGGATACGGTCGCCCGCGCCGCGAGGCTCGGGGCCGCAGGGATCCGTCTGCTCGACGCCGGCACCAGCGGCGGCCTCGATGGTGCCCGGCACGGCGCCTGCATCATGGTCGGCGGCCCCCGCGAAGCATACGACGCGGCCGAGCCCCTGTTCAGGGAGCTCTGCGTCGAGGGGGGCTACGGCTACATGGGCGCTTCAGGCGCGGGCCACTTCGTCAAGATGGTGCACAACGGCATCGAGTACGGCATGATGCAGGCGATGGGCGAAGGGTTCGACCTCCTCGAGTCGAGCGGCTACGGCGTCGATCACGAAACGGTCGCCCGGGTCTGGTCGAACGGCTCGGTCATCCGGGGCTGGCTCATGGAGCTCGCCGGGAAGGCGTTCGCCAGGGACGGCCGCCTCTCCTACCTCGGCGGCGCCATCGCCGATTCGGGTGAGGGGCGCTGGACGGTCCAGGCCGCCCTGGAGCGCGGGGTCTCGATCCCGGTGATCGCCGAATCGGTGTTCCGGCGCTTCAGCTCCCGTTCGAAGGAGAACTTTTCCGACAAGGTGGTCGCGGCGCTCCGCCACGAATTCGGCGGGCACGGCTTCACGCCGGCGGAGGGCGGGGAGGGGGCCGCATGAGCACCCGTCCCGACAACTTTACGATCGTCCTGTTCGGCGCCGGTGGCGACCTTGCCGCCCGGAAGCTCTATCCTTCGATCTACCAGCTTTTCCGGTGGGGCCACATGCCCGAGGCGTGGCGGCTGATCGGCGTGGGCCGTGCCGGCCACGACCACCAGGGGTTCCGGAAGTACGTGTTCGACCGGGTCATGGAGCTTTCGCCCGATGCCGTCGACGACCGCCAGCACTTCGAGCAGTTCTGCGAGCGGCTTTTCTACGTCAACGCCGTGCTCGACCAGCCTGAGGGCTATGCGGCCCTCCGCGAGGAGATCCGGAGCTCCCGTGGCGAATCCGGGGTCTGCAGCAACATCCTCTTCTACCTGTCTACCCCGCCCAGCCTCGCCCCTGCCATCGTGGGGAACCTGGCCCGCGCCGGCCTCGGCGGCCGAAGCCTCGACTGCACCGGCTGGCGGAAGATCGTCGTCGAGAAGCCGTTCGGCAACGACCTTTCGAGCTCACGCGAACTCAACCGGTTGCTGGAAGAGGCCTTCGACGAGCGCCAGATCTACCGTATCGACCACTACCTCGGCAAGGAGCCGGTGCAGAACATCATGGTCTTCCGTTTCTCGAACGGCATGTTCGAGCCGCTCTGGAACCGGCAGTACATCGCGCAGGTCCAGGTCACCATCGCCGAGGAGTTCGGCATCCGGGGCCGCGGTGCCTACTACGAGGAGGCAGGCCTGTTGCGCGACATCGTCCAGAACCACGGCCTGCAGCTGCTGGCGGCGGTCGCCATGGAGCCGCCGGTGGCGCTCGACCCGGACGCCATCCGCGACGAGAAGGCCAAGGTGCTCCGTTCCATCCGCCTGTTCGATCGCGACACCGCCGGCCAGATGGCGGTGCTGGGGCAGTACGAGGGGTACCGTGAGGAGCGGGGGGTGGCGCCGGACTCGAACGTCGAGACCTTCGCATCGCTGAAGTTCATGGTCGACAACTGGCGCTGGTCGGGGGTGCCCTTCTACATGAAGGCGGGAAAGTCGCTCGGGCGCACCGTCACCGAGATCGTGATCACCTTCCGCTGCCCGCCGCAGAACTTCTACGGCGAGCGGGGCGCGGCCGCCTGCACGCCGAACCAGGTCATCCTGGGCATCCAGCCGGACGAGACCGTAGCCATCAGGTTCGGTACGAAGCGCCCCGGCGAGGAGCTGGTCACCGACCCGGTCTTCATGAAGTTCGACTACCGTGAATCGTTCGCGGAGCGGGGGCTCACCCCCTACCACCGCCTGCTGCTCGACGCGATGGAGGGCAACCAGATGAACTTCATCCGGCGCGACAGCCTCGAGCGCTCGTGGGAGATCGTCGACAGCATCAGGGAGGCGCTCTCCGGCACCCTCCCCGAACCCTACCCGCAGCACTCCTGGGGTCCCGACTCGGCGCAGCGGGTGTATGAGGGCTGAGGTGCATCGGGAAAAAGGACGGCAGGGACAGTAAGAACGAAGCTGCATCGCCTGCTGCGAACCATCGTCTTGTGTTCTTGTCCCTGTTGTCTCTCGAGTCCCTGCGGTCCCTTTTCTGTTACACTTCCTTGCCGACGAACCACCACAGCCCTCCAACCCTGGGCCGGACCATGCCCGCAGGAAGATCGGGGCGCTGCCCCTCGAAGATCGACCGGGCGAGGCCGTGGCGCGAGGCCGGCACGAGGAATATCACGGCATCGGCGGCGTTGATGACCGGCAGGGTCAGGGTGAGCCTGGTGCCGGGGGGGTTTCCCTGCGGTGCATCGACGGCGATGCACCAGCGCGATGCCTCGCCGAGCGCCTCCCGGTCGCCGGGGAAGAGCGATGCGGTGTGCCCGTCCTCCCCGAGGCCCAGCATCACCAGGTCGAACACGGGCCACCCCTCCTTCGTGTAGGCCTCCGGTTCCCGGAACAGGCCTTTCAGCAGCTGCTCGTAGCGTGCGGCGTCGGCATCGGCATCACCCGACTCGACCGGCATTTTCAGGATGTTCTTCGGTGGCAGGCAGCTATGGCGGATGAGGCTCTCCCTGGCCATGCCGAAGTTGCTGTCGGGGTGTGTCGGGGGAAGGTAGCGCTCGTCCCCCTGGAAGAGCAGGGTGTGGAGCCAGGGCAGGGTAATGCGTCCAGGATCGGCTGGAGACCTTCGGGCGCCGCGGGGTACTTCATAACCGTACCCGGCAAGCGTCGACTCCGGGACTCCCCTCGAAAGCAGGCCGTAAAGCCCCGCCGGGGTGCTGCCCCCGGCGAGCGCCAGGGTGAAGCGGCCCCTTGCCTCGAGCGCCCGGTAGGCGGCATCCGTGACGAGTGCCGCCGCCTGTTCGGCGACCTCCCCGGTGCTGCCGGTGATCCAGCCGTTTCCTTCGCGTGCCATGCCGTCGGGTCGTTGTTATGGTTCGACAAGCTTTCGCGCGGCCTCGGCGATCTGCCTGGCGGTGAAGCCGAAGGCCTCCATCAGCTGCTCCCCGGGACCTGACGCCCCGAAGCGGTCGATGCCGAGCACCGCTCCCTTTGGACCGGCGAGACCCTCCCAACCGAAGGGGGATGCCGCTTCGACCACCAGCCGGGCGCAAACCTCCTCCGGGATGACGGAGCTCCGGTACTCCGCCGGTTGCCGCCCGAACAGCTCGCGCGAGGGCATCGAGACCAACCGGACCGCGAATCCTTCAGCTTCGAGCAGCTTCGCGGCCTCCAGCGAAGGGTGCACCTCCGAACCGGTCGCGACGATCAGGATGCGCCGGGAGCCCGGATCCCCTCCGGCGTCAGACTCCCAAAGGGTGTAGGCCCCCTTCGAGGCTCCCGCCATGACCAGCCCGCGATCGGCCTGGAGGCAGGGGAGCGTCTGGCGCGACAGGACGAGGGCGGTCGGGCGCCGCCGGGAGAGCGCGCTCCGCCAGGCGGCGAGGGTCTCAACGGCGTCGGCGGGGCGGATCACCTCGAGCCCCGGGGTCGACCTGAGCATGGCCAGCTGCTCTATCGGTTGGTGGGTCGGGCCGTCCTCGCCGAGCCCGATGCTGTCGTGGGTGAAGAGCCAGGTGACCGGCAGCTGCATCATGGCCGCCAGGCGCAGGGAGGGCTTCATGTAGTCGGCGAAGACGAGGAAGGTGCCGCCGTAGGTGGCGGGCATGCCGCCCAGGGCCATGCCGTTCAGGATGGCGCCCATCGCATGTTCGCGGACACCGAAATGGAGGTTGAATCCCTCGAAACGCCCCGCTTCGACATCGACCGCTCCCGGCAGGGCCGTACCGGTCGAGGGGCCGAGGTCCGCCGAACCACCAGCGATGAATCGGGAGCGACGGATGAGTTCCCCCAGCACCGCCTTCGATGCCGCGCGCGTCGCCTGCGGCTTGCCGTGGTCGAACAGCCCTTCGGGGGGGAGCCAGGATTCGGGGAAACACCCGTCACGGAGTCGGCCGAGTGCCGAGGCGGTCTCCGGCTCCACCTCCCCGAACCGACGCCAGCGCGACTGCCACTCCTGCTGCAGGGCGGCCCCGCGCGCCATGGAGCGCCGGAAGTGCTCCCGGACCGCCTCGGGCACGACGAACGACCCGTCCGGCGTGAAGCCGAAGCGCTCCTTGACCAGCCGTGCCTCCTCCTGCCCGAGCGGCTCGCCGTGCGCCGAGGCCTTGCCGGCCTTGTTCGGGCTTCCGTACCCGATGGTCGTCCTCGCGATGATCATGGAGGGGCGGTCGATAGCCTCCTTCGATTCTTGGAGCGCCGCCTCGACGGCCCGGGGATCATTCCCGTCGATCTCCGAAACCTGCCAGCCGTAGGCCTCGTAACGCTTCCGGACGCTTTCCGTGAAGGCGAGGGCGGTCGAGCCTTCGATCGAGATGCCGTTGTCGTCGTAGAGGCAGACCAGCCTGCCGAGCTTGAGGTGCCCGGCAAGGGATGAGGCTTCGCCGCTGATCCCCTCCATGAGGTCCCCGTCGCTGCAGATGACGTAGGTATGGTGGTCGACCACGCAGAGCCCTTCGCGGTTCAGGCGCGCGGCGAGCATCCGTTCGGCGATGGCCATGCCGACCGCCGTGGCGATCCCCTGGCCGAGCGGGCCGGTCGTGGTTTCGACCCCGGGGGTGTGGCCGTACTCGGGATGGCCGGGCGTCCTGCTGCCGAGCTGCCGGAACGACTTGAGCTCCTCCATGCCGATATCGTAGCCGCACAGGTGGAGGAGCGCATAGAGGAGCGCCGATCCGTGGCCTGCCGAGAGCACGAACCGGTCCCGGTCGGGCCACGAGGGATCGACGGGGTTGTGGCGCATGACCTTCGTGAAGAGGGTGTAGGCCATCGGCGCGGCGCCGAGCGGCAGGCCGGGGTGCCCCGAACGGGCAGCCTCGACCATGTCGACGGCAAGGAGCCTGACGGTGGCGATCGCTTCGGCATCGATGATGCCGGTTGAGCAGGAGCTGTTCATGAGGTGCCGGTTTTCGGGAAGGGGCTTCATCCAAACATACGCAGCGGCGCGCCCGCTGTCAAGCACCCTCCGCCTGCATGCAGCCCGGGCGATCCGGAACTGGCAGCGAAGGGTTTTGGTTTTTGATCCGCCCTGGTTACTTTTTCATGCACTTCTTGTTCAACGAGCCGCTGGTTCCAGCAGCACCACTACCGTCAACTATGGCAGCATTCGATTTCGGCAGGAAACTCGATCGGGAGGCCTTCGATGCCCTCGCCGGACGCGACTACCACCTCGACATGAGGGCCGCCATCTCCGGCGGCTGGGAGATGTTCAGGGCGCACGCCGGCGAATTCATCGGCTTCACCATCATCCTCTTCCTCGTCTCCTCGCTCTCCTCGCTCTTTTCGGGGGCGGCCTCGCTGATCGTCTCGTCGATATTCGCGCCGCTCTCCGCCGGATTCCTCATCGCCACCTTCAGGATCCTCGCGGGAAAGGAGTTCCGCTTCAACGACCTCTTTACGGGCTTCAGCCATTTCCTCCCCCTCTTCCTTGCCGGGCTCGCCACCGGCTGCATCGTTGCTGCAGGCCTGGTGTTGCTGATCCTGCCGGGCATCTACTTCATGGTATCCTACCTGTTCGCCAGCGCCATCGTGGTCGATTACGGCGTTGAGTTCTGGCAGGCGATGGAGATCAGCCGGCGCCTGGTCGGGAGGCACTGGTTCCGCATCTTCGGATTCCTGCTCCTGATCATGCTGGTGAACCTCGTCGGTGCGCTTGCCCTCGGCATCGGCATGCTCGTCTCCATACCGGTCTCCTCCTGCGCGGTAGCGATCGCCTACCGGAACATCACCGGGGAGCACGAGGGGGAGTGGTGAAGCCGCCTTCACGTCCCTCCCTGCCCGATTTTGCCCCAACGAAAAAAGGGTTATCTTACCAGAATTTCATGAATGGATGACCGGCAGCCCGGACCGCATGCTTGCGGCTGGTCCCGGTGCCCGCAGGCCGCTTCGGCCCGCATTGCAGCCCTTTTTTATGCCGTTCACGTACGTCGGTGACGGCCTCCCGCCAGACGGGATCCGGGGCTCTTCCCCCAAATGAGGACGACGCATATGAAGAGAGTTTTTCCACGGCTGCTGCTGTCGATGCTGATGCTGCTGGCATCGCCCGCATCGAGCCGTTCGTTCACCCTATCCGATTTCGACGAAAGCATCCTGCAGCCTGCACCGGCAGGCCAGCAAGCCGAGATTCCGATGAGCGACATCAACCCCAGGGCGCTCGATCTCGCCATGAAGGGCTACTACAACCTCAAGCGGCAGGGGCTCCTCAGGCGCGAGGGGATCCTCACCCTGATCGATTTCGACAAGCCCTCGGTCTCCGAGCGCCTCTACGTCATCGATGTCGACAACAACCGGGTGCTCCGTTCGGCCCTGGTAGCCCATGGAAAGGGCAGCGGAGAGGTCATGGCCAGCAGGTTCTCCAACAGGCCCGGCTCGAACACCAGCAGCCTGGGCCTCTTCCTTACCGAGAGCACCTATGATGGCAAGAACGGCCTTTCGCTCGTGCTCAAGGGGCTCGAGCACGGCGTGAACGACAATGCCGAAAGCCGGGGCATCGTGATCCACGGAGCAGACTATGTGTCGGAGACCTACATCAGCAGGTACGGGCGCCTGGGACGGAGCCAGGGGTGCCCCGCCATCTCGTTCGACAACTGCCAGCAGCTGATCGACACGATCAAGGATGGCTCCTGCCTCTTCATCTACCATACCGGCGACGCCTACGTCGCCTCGAAATCCGTCTCGCGGCGCCACAAAGCCTCCATCAGGTCAGCCGCCAGGGCCGGCCGCCATTCCCGACGGGCCTAAACCTCATCTGTACCACCGATGTCCCCGATCTTCCTGCTCTGGTTCGCCCTGCTTCCCTCCATGCAGCCTTCAGCTTCCGCATCGCCCGGCGACGACCGGCGCAGGGTGGAGGAGAGCGCCGGGACGGGCGCGCAGTCCGGCGGCTTCCTGCGCCAGTACGTCGCACGCCTTGAAAAGCTGAGCCTCAAGACGACCGGGCCCGACCGGGCGTCGATCATCCGCCACATGAAGCGCTTCTACGAAGCGCTGGGGTACCGTCCCGCATGGACCAACAGGATGGCGGTCGCGCGCCTTGTCGAGGTCATCGAGGACTCGGCCAACGACGGGCTGCTCACCTCGGATTACCATCTCGACGAGATACGCAGCTTCTACCAGAACCCTGCCGAATCGCCTGAGCTCAGGGCACGGGCCGACCTGCTGATGACCGACGCCGTCTTCACGCTCATGTCCCACATGCGCTCCGGCAAGGTCTATGCCCGTTCCATCGAATCCGACTGGAACATCGAACCCCCGGTTCCCGGAACCGATTACGACCGGACGCTCATGTCCGCGGTCATGGGGAGCCGGTTTCCCGAGATGATCCAGGCGCTGCGCCCCGCGTCTCCCGAGTATGCCGCCCTGCGGCAGGGGCTCGTCAGGCTCAGGGAGGTCGCCGCCGATGGGGGGTGGCAGAGCGTGCCGACCGGCAAGCCGATCGAGAAGGTCGGCGCGGAGGATCCCCGCATGCCCGATATCCGCCGCCGCCTTGCAGCCTCGGGGGACTATGTGATGCCTCCCGCTTCTCCCGTCGCGGCGACGGACAGTTCGAGCGCCAAGGACGCTTCAGCACACGCCGACTCCCTCTCGGCCCGGCTTCCGGATCCTGAGCAGCTCTATACCCCGGATCTGTTCGACGCGGTGAAGGCGTTCCAGAAGCGCCACGGCCTCGAAGTCGACGGCGTGATCGGCAACGAGACCGTCAGAGCCATGAACGTCCCGGTGGAGCAGCGGATCGACCAGGTCCGGATCAACCTCGAACGCTACCGATGGTACCTGAACAGCAGGGGGCCGAACTACATCATGGTCAACATCCCCTCCTTCTCGGTGGACCTCGTCCAGAACGGCGTCCGTCGATGGAACTCGAGGGTCATCGTCGGCAAGCCGGATACGCAGACCCCCGTCTTCAGGGCCGAGATGCAGTACATCATCCTCAATCCCCATTGGGTGATCCCGAACGGCATCATCGTCAAGGACAAGGTCATCTCGAGCATCATGAAAAACAAGTCCTATCTTGCCGACAGGAACCTTGCCGTGGTCGACAACGAAGGCAATACGCTCAGCCCCTCGTCGGTCGACTGGGCGAAGTATCTCAACGGCGGCTTCCCGTACCGGCTGGTTCAGGCTTCCGGTGACGATGGCTCGCTCGGCAGGATCAAGTTCATGCTGCCCAACAGGTTTACGGTCTACCTGCACGATACGCCGACAAAAGCGCTTTTCGAGAAGAGCCGCAGGACCTTCAGCCATGGCTGCGTCAGGGTCGACAAGCCGGTCGACCTGGCCGAGATCGTCCTCCAGGACAGGACCCGATGGAGCAAGGCCAGGATCCAGGAGGCCATCGATACCGACAGGACCAGGACGATCAACCTGCCGAAGAGCATCCCGGTCTACATCCTCTACCAGACGGCGTTCGCGGATGGGGCGCAGCTCCAGTTCAGGGCGGACGTCTACGATCGAGACGCCCGGCTGCTCAAGGTGCTGCAAAGCCCTGCCAGCAGCAGGTTCGTCGATGAACTCGCCCGCTGAGAAGGCGGGTGGGCGGTGTTGGCTCCCATGGGCATCCTCCCGATGTTTTGCCGTAATCCCGGAATCCTGACATATATTGCGTAATTGGTTCCAAGGGCATCACAACCATCAAAACCCCGCCCCATGTCCTTCAACGTCAGTATCTCGGTCTCCCGCCAGTTCGACTCCCCGTCACTTCCCGAAAGCGTTTTCGGGTTGCTGGCGGACGTGCCTCGCTCAGCCTCCCATTTTCCTGATGTCGAGAAACTCGAAGACCTCGGAGGCAACGCCTTCAAGTGGGTCATGGAGAAGATCGGGATCGGGGACTACACCCTGCAGCAGACCATCTACGCCTGCGCTTACCGCAGCGACCGCGAGAAGATGCGCGTCGACTGGAGCCCGGTCGATGGGGTCGGCAACGCCCGGGTCGAAGGTGGATGGGAGCTCACGCCGTCCGCCGCAGGCACCAGGGTGAAGCTTGAAACCAAGGGAAAGCTCGAAGTGGACCTTCCCGGCTTCCTGCAGTTCCTGCTCTCCCCCCTGATCGAAATGGCCTTCGCCCAGAAGATCGACCGCTATATCTCGAACATCGCCGAGACGCTCAGGAAGATGTGAGCCGGAGGGGACGTTCTTGATTTCCTTAAGTAATCTGCTTTAAGGGACTGAAAGGACAACAGGGACATCAAGGACGAGGGAAAGACGATACTCCGCGAGTACCGTTTTCCTTTTCGTCCCTGTTGTCGTTCAGGTCCCTTCAGTCCCTTTTTCGATTACGCCGGATCGTAGTTCAGTGCCGGCGCGAGCCACTTCTCGGTTTCGGTGGCGCCGAGCCCTTTGCGGTTCGCGTAGTCCTCGACCTGGTCCCGGCCGATCTTGCCGAGCACGAAGTATTTTGCGGCAGGGCTCGAGAAGTACAGGCCGCTGACCGATGCAGCAGGGTTCATGGCGAAGCTCTCCGTAAGCGTGATGCCGGTCGCGGCTTCGGCGTTGAGCAGGTCGAAGATGGCCGCCTTCTCGGTGTGGTCCGGGCAGGCCGGATAACCGGGGGCCGGGCGGATGCCCTGGTACTTTTCTTCGATCAGCTCATGGTTGCCGAGCTTCTCGTCCTCGGCATAGCCCCAAAGCTCCCTGCGCACCTTCTCGTGCAGCATCTCGGCGAACGCCTCGGCGAGGCGGTCGGCAAGTGCCTGGGCCATGATGCGGTGGTAGTCGTCGTGCTCTGTCGCGAACTCCTGCAGCAGCTTTTCGATGCCGAGGCCGGCGGTGACGGCGAAGCAGCCGATCCAGTCGGCGACGCCGCTCTCCCTCGGGGCGATGAAATCGGCCAGGGCCAGGTTGGGCTCTCCGGCCGGCTTCGCCTGTTGCTGGCGCAGCGTGTGGAGGACCAGCCTGATCGTTTCGCGGTTGTCGTCGGTGTAGACGAAGATGTCGTCACCGACGCTGTTTGCCGGGAAGATTCCGGCCACGCCCCTGATGCCGAGCAGCTGCATGCCGGCGATCCGGTCGAGCAGGGCGGTGGCGTCAGCGAACAGCTGTTTCGCTTCGGCGCCGACCGTGGCGTCGTCGAGGATCTGCGGGTACTGTCCGTGCAGCTCCCAGGTGCGGAAGAAGGGGCTCCAGTCGATATACGGACGCAGGTCTGCCGCCGTGACGTTTTCCAGCACGGTGACGCCCGGCTGCTTCGGTGCGGCGACATCCTGATTTTCCCAGTCGATCGTGAGGCGGTTGGAGCGGGCGTCGTCGATCGTGACATACTTTTTCGCCGAGGTGCGTTCGGCGTGGCTGCGACGCATCTTCTCCTGCTCCGTCTTCAGCGTTGCGACATAGCCTTCGCGCTGCGCAGGGTTGCAGAGGCTGCTGACGACCGGCACGCTGCGCGAGGCGTCGAGCACATGCACGACCGCGCCGGAGTAGCACGGCGCGAGCTTGACAGCCGTGTGCACCTTCGAGGTTGTGGCGCCGCCGATGATGAGCGGGATCTTCATGCCCAGCCGCTCCATCTCTTTCGCGACGTGGGCCATCTCTTCGAGCGACGGGGTGATGAGGCCGGAGAGGCCGAGGACGTCGGCATTGTGTTCGACGACGGCATCGAGGATTTTTTCGCACGGCATCATGACGCCGATGTCGACCACGTCGAAGTTGTTGCAGGAGAGCACCACCGACACGATGTTCTTGCCGATGTCGTGCACATCTCCCTGACCGTGGCGAGCAGCACCTTGGCCTTGGCGCTCGTGTCGCAGCGTTTCGCCTTCTCCTCTTCGATGTACGGGACCAGCACGGCCACGGAGCGCTTCATGACGCGGGCGCTCTTGACCACCTGGGGCAGGAACATCTTGCCTTCGGCGAAGAGGTCGCCGATGTGGTTCATGCCGTCCATGAGCGGCCCTTCGATGACCGAGAGCGGGCTCGGGTAGAGCTGGCGGGCCTCCTCGGTATCCTCGTCGATGTAGTCGACGATACCCTTGACGAGCGCATGCTTCAGCCGCTCCTCGACCGGCGCGCTGCGCCATTCGGCAGCCTTGGCTTCGGCCTTCCCGCCGCCGTCGCGGATGGTTTCGGCGAAGCTGACGAGCCGTTCGGTGGCGTCGGGCCTGCGGTTCAGCAGCACGTCCTCGACCTTTTCGAGCAGCTCCGGTTCGATCTCCTCATAGATGGCGAGCTGCCCGGCGTTGACGATACCCATGTCGAGGCCGGCGCGGATGGCGTGGTAGAGGAATGCGGCGTGCATCGCTTCGCGGACCGGCTCGTTGCCGCGGAAGGAGAATGAGACGTTGCTGATGCCGCCGGAAACCTTGGCGTGCGGCAGGTTCTGCCTGATCCAGCGGACGCTTTCGATGAAGTCCACCGCGTAGTTGTCATGCTCCTCGATGCCGGTGGCCACGGTCAGCACGTTCGGGTCGAAGATGATGTCTTCCGGCGGGAAGCCGACCTCCTCAACCAGGATGCGGTAGGCGCGGCCGCAGATCTCCTTGCGGCGCTCGAGGCTGTCGGCCTGCCCCTGCTCGTCGAAGGCCATGACCACGGTCGCGGCGCCGTACTGCATGATCTTGCGGGCACGCTCCCTGAACAGCTCCTCGCCCTCCTTGAGGCTGATGGAGTTGACGATCCCCTTCCCCTGGACGCAGCGGAGCCCGTTCTCGATGACCGACCACTTCGAAGAGTCGATCATGACCGGCACCCTGGCGATCTCCGGTTCGGAGGCGATCAGGTTCAGGAACTCGACGATCACCTTCTCGGAGTCGATCATCCCCTCGTCGAGGTTCACGTCGATCACCTGGGCGCCGCTTTCGACCTGCTGGCGGGCGATGGAGAGCGCCTCGTCGAAGTTGGCCTCCTTGATGAGGCGGGCGAACTTGCGGGAGCCGGTGACGTTGGTGCGTTCGCCGACGTTGACGAAGCCGGTGGTCTCGTCGACCGTGAGCGGCTCGAGGCCGGAGAGCTGCAGGACGTGCTTTTTGGCAGGGCGCCTCCTCGGCGTGAGGGTGCTGACCGCCTGGGCGATGGCCCGGATGTGGGTCGGGGTGGTGCCGCAGCAGCCGCCGACGATGTTCACGAAGCCCGACTCGGCGAAGCCGGCGACCTGCGAGGCCATGTATTCGGGCGAATCGTCGTACTCGCCGAACTCGTTCGGCAGGCCGGCGTTCGGGTAGACGCTGACGTAGCTCTCGGCGACGTTGGACATCGCTTCGATGAAGGGGCGCATCTGCTTCGAGCCGAGCGCGCAGTTCAGGCCGACCGAAAGGAGGTCGGGCATGTGGGCGATCGAGATCCAGAAGGCCTCGGTGGTCTGGCCGGAAAGCGTTCGGCCGCTCTGGTCGACCACGGTGCCGGAGACCATCACCGGCACGCGCCAGCCGCTCTTCCGGAAGTACTCCTCGATCGAGTAGAGCGCCGCCTTGCAGTTCAGGGTGTCGAACACGGTTTCGACGAGCAGGAGGTCGACGCCGCCCTCGTGCAGCCCTTCGATCTGTTCGGTGTAGTTGTCGACCACCTCCTGGAAGGTTACCGCGCGGTAGCCGGGGTTGTTGACGTCCGGCGAGAGGGAGAGGGTTTTGTTGGTGGGCCCGATCGAGCCTGCGACGAATCGCGGCTTTCCGGGCGTCTTCTGCGTGTATTCGTCGGCCGCTGACCGGGCAAGCTTCGACGCGGCGACGTTCAGCTCCCGGGTGAGGTGCTGCAGCTGGTAGTCGGCCTGCGAGATCGGGTTCGCGTTGAAGGTGCAGGTCTCGACGATATCCGCGCCGGCGTCGAGGAAGTCGCAGTGGATCGAACGGATCACGTCGGGCCTGGTCAGCACGAGGAGGTCGTTGTTCCCCTTGAGCGGGTGGCCGTGCGATGCGAAGCGTTCGCCACGGAAGTCCTGTTCGTCGAGGCCGTGTTTCTGGATCATGGTACCCATGGCCCCGTCGAGCACGAGGATCCTCTGCTCAAGCAGGCTGTAAAGATTGTCCTTCATGCAGCAGCTCACTGGTTAAGGTTGTGCCGGCCTTCCGGCGCAAGGCAAAAAACTGCCCACAAGGTAATAAAAAAGCGGCGAATTACCCTTGACGAAGCTGCCGGGGCCTAGGCGCCAGAGGGTGTTGTTTCGATAGGAGAATGTGGGTAAATTCTTCTTGCAAATAGAGTTCGCTTCCTGAATCCCATGTCATGCCCTCACCAAGGAGATCCTCAAATGGTTCGCAAGATCGCCGTTGCCCTGTTGTCCGTCCAGATGATGTCCGCCATGGTTTCCGCCGTAGCCTTTTCGGCCGATGGAGCCCGGTTCGAAGTCGGCCCCTACGCCTCGAAGATCGTGTATGAGGAACCGGGATACATGAAGGACAGCGGTTCGATGTACGGCATCAACGCATCGGCAAGCTGGCGCGGGCGTTACCTGTCGATGTTCGACTCGTTCAGGATCGATGCCCTCGCGGGAAGGGGTTCGGTCGATTACACCTCGGTCTCGAGCGGTTCGATGCCGGCGGTCGACGACACGATGATCGAGGCCCGAGCGCTCTTCGGCAGGGAGTTTCCCCGCCGCGGGGAGCTGCAGTACTCGTCATATACCGGTTTCGGCTACCGCCGCCTGACCGACAATTCCGGCGGGAGGAGCACGACTGCCGGCAAGGCCGGTTACGACCGTGAGTCGCAGTACCTCTACATGCCCGTCGGTCTGGAGGCCGCTTCGAAATCGGGATCGGGATGGTCCTTCGACGGAAGGATCGAATACGACATTTTCCTGAAGGGTATCCAGAAGAGCGCCCTTTCGCAGACGTCCAGCGCAACCTACACCCGTACTGACATTACGAACGACCAGTACGAGGGTTATGGCATCAAGGTCTCGGCAAGGTTCTCGCGACCTGTCTCAGGTTCTGCCAGCGTTGCCTTTGAGCCGTTTTTCCGTTACTGGAACATCGGTGTTTCAAGGGTGGATTATTCCCGTGAGACCGATGCGAACGGCCATTCCAGCGCAGAATCCTATGTGGAGCCGGCCAACCACTCCACCGAGTACGGCCTGAACGCCATGCTGGCGTTCTGACCGGCATCTTTTTCCTTGCAGCCGAAGCCCGCATCCGCGGGCTTCTTTTTTTCGGTCAGGCGTCGATCCGGTCGAGCCTTGCCTTCAGCCAGGCGGCGGCGAGTTCGAGGGTGTCGCCGTCGATCTCGTGCCCCATCGGGAACTCCCGGTAGGTCAGGTCGGTGACGTTCGACTGCAGCCAGCGATCCGCCTCACGCCCTTTCGCGATCGGCAGGACGTCGTCGTAGATGCCGTGCGCCACGAGGAAGGGAAGCTCCCTGAAGCCCGCCGGGGCCTGCTCCGGCAGGTCGGGCAGCTGCCCGCTCAGGGCGATGACGCCGTGCAGCAGTTCCGGTGATCCGAAAGCGGTCAGGTAGTTCATGACCGCCCCCTGGCTGAACCCCATGAGGAACACCTTGCCGCCGGCGGGTTTCACGGATTCTACCGTTTCGCGGAGGAACTCCGCGACGAGATCACGCGTCCTTGCCGCCGTCTCCCGGTCGACGGTGATGCCTGCGTCGGTGAAGGCGATCGGGAACCAGGCGTAGGATTCGTAGCCCATGGCGATCGGGGCCTGGAGGCTCATGACGCGCAGGCGCCGGTCGAGCATCGGGGCGAGGCTGATGAGGTCCTTCTCATTGCTGCCGTAGCCATGAAGCATGACGAGCAGCGGAGCCCCTTCGGCGGCACCTGCCGAATAGTCGAGGTGGTTGATGGTGCCTTGTACTCTTTCCAGCATCTTGTGGTTGGTTCAGGTTTGCGGCGTCCTGAGGACACCGGTTATCGTGCCGCCCCCGAGCAGCTCCTCCTCACGGTAGAAGACGACCGCCTGGCCGGCGGCCACGGCGCTCTTGGGTTCGGCGAAGGTGACGATTGCCGTGTCGTCCCCCTGTGGCTGGACGATGCAGCGGCTTTCGCGGTCGCGGTAGCGTATCCTGGCCGACGCCTCGAACGGCTCCGACGGGGCGTCGATGCCGATCCAGTTGAGCCCTTCGGCCTGCAACGCAAGGCATTCGAGGGCCTGCTTCGGGCCGATGGTGATCCGGTTGCGGTTGGCGTCGATCCCGGTGACATAGGCCGGCTCGCCTGTCGAGATGCCGAGCCCCCGGCGCTGCCCGATCGTGTAGAACGGGTAGCCTCGGTGCTTTCCGACGACCTTCCCGGAGGGGTCGACGATCTCGCCGCCCTCGACCCGTTCGGCGAGGCCCGGCAGGGCGCTTTCGAGGTAGCCGCAGTAGTCGTCGTGGGGCACGAAGCAGATCTCCTGGCTCTCCTTCTTCTCCGCGGCCAGCACCCCGAACGACCGCGCCATCTCGCGCACCTCGGGCTTGGTGAACCCTCCGAGCGGGAAGAGCGTCCTCGAGATTTCATGGCGGGAGAGCATCCAGAGGAAGTAGCTCTGGTCCTTCTGCGGGTCGACTCCCTTCAAGAGGCGGTGGCGGCCATCCGTCAGCGAGGTGCGGGCGTAGTGCCCCGTGGCGACCAGGTCTGCGCCCAGCAGGTGCATCGCCTCGAAGAGGCCGAACCACTTGACGCTCTTGTTGCAAACCATGCAGGGGTTCGGCGTCCTGCCGGCGAGGTAGGCCTCATGGAAGTAGCCGATCACCTCGCGCAGGAACCTGCCGCTCAGGTTGAGGGTGAAGACGGGGAAGTCGAATTCGGGAAGGCTGCTGACGCGGAGCGGGGAGGATTCGAGCACAGGCTCGTGGTCCGGCTCGTCGAGCAGCCTGATATTCAGGCCGGTGACGCGGTAGCCCTCCCGCGAGAGCAGGCAGGCTGCCACAGAGGAGTCCACCCCTCCTGAAAGGCCGACGATGACATGCGGATGTGTGCTCATCTTCCCGGCAAGGTTTGGTCAGGAGGCGACGGCTCCGGATTCGGCGCGCCTCATGCCTGAATATAACGAACGCTGCGCATTGCCGCGCCGGTTCAGAGCAGGACCCCTTTGAGCACCAGCGAGGCCACCGTGAAGTAGATGACGATGCCCGTGACGTCGACCAGCGTGGCGACGAACGGCGCAGAGGAGGTCGCGGGGTCGAGGCCGAGGCGCTTGAGGAGGAGCGGGAGCATCGAGCCGGTGATGGTGCCCCAGAGCACGATGCCCACGAGCGACAGGCCGACGGTCAGCCCGATCAGCATCCAGGTTGCGGTGAAGTGTCCGAGGATGGCCGACCACAGGACGACCCTGACCAGGCCGATCAGGCCGAGCAGGCCGCCGAGCATGAGGCCCGACAGGAGTTCCCGCCGCATGACGTTCCACCAGTCCCTGATGGTGATTTCGCCGAGGGAGAGGGAGCGGATGATGAGGGTCGCCGCCTGCGAACCGGAGTTGCCGCCGCTGGAGATGACCAGCGGGATGAAGGTCGCCAGCACGATCGCCTTGGCGAGCTCGCCCTCGAAATAGGACATGGCCGAGGCGGTGAGCATCTCGCTGAGGAAGAGCACCACGAGCCATACGGCGCGCTTCTTGACGAGCTCCAGGAGCGGCACGTCGATGTACGGCTCCTCGAGGGCCTCGATGCCACCGAACTTCTGGATGTCCTCGGTCTCCTCCTCTTCGGCGACGTCGAGCATGTCGTCGACGGTCACGATGCCGATCAGGTAGCCGTTGGAGTCCACGACGGGGAGCGCGACGCGGTCGTACCGCTTGAACTCCTCGAGAGCCTCCTGCTGGTCCTGCGAGGCCATCAGGGTGACCAGCTTGTCTTCAGAAATGATGTCGCACACCTTCCGGTCCAGCGGCGAGAGCACGAGGTCCCTGGCCACCATTTCACCGGCGAGCTTGCCGAAGTCGTCCACCGCGTAGATGACGTTCAGGGTCTCGCTCTCATGGCCGAAGGTGCGGATGTGTTCGAGCACCTGCCCGATGTTCCAGTCCTTCTTGACGCTGAGGTAGTCCGGCGACATGAGCCTGCCGACGCTGCCCTCGGCGTAGGCGAGCAGGGTCTTGGCGATCTTGAACTCCTTGAAGCTGAGGAGCTTGATGAGCTCCTGGGCGACCGGGCCGGGCAGCTCTTCGAGCAGCGCCGTGCGGTCGTCGGCCGACATGCTGTTCAGGATGTGCGTGACATCCTTCTGGGTCAGGGCGTTGAGGAGGTTCTGCTGGGCGTCGAAGTCGAGGTACTCGAAGGTCTCCGTTGCCACGTCGCGCGGCAGCAGCCGGAAGAGGATCGCCTGGTCGCTCTCGGGAAGGTCGGAGATGAGCTCCGCAAGGTCGACCGGCAGCCAGTCGTTGAAGAGCCGCTGCAGGGCGCTGAAGTTGCGCTTCTCGATCAGCTCGCGGATTTCCGGAAAGATTGGGGTCCCGATCATGATGGCTGAGGCTGCTTGGTGGATGATTCCCCGTCTGACCCGACAGACCGTAAAAAAGGAAATTTTTTCAACTTTGCAACCTGCCGGAAGCCTTTTTCCCTCTCGTTCCCGCGTGAATTTTCGACAGGTGTGGCGAGCCGGCGACGAACTTCCGCCAGGGCAGCTCCGTGCTCCTCGAGATGCCGATGCGCGGGCTCGTGCCGATCGCCTCCGCCGGCAGCTCCGGCGCCTCCTCGATCCAGCACCTCGATCCGAACAGGCTCTCCCCGTAAAGGTCGGGCCCGATGCCGAGCGCCCGGGTCAGCTTGCCCGGCCCGCTCGTGAGCGCCAGCAGCTCCTCCGTGCCCCGGTTCAGGCGCATCTGCCCGATCCCTTCGAGCGGTTCCAGTGCCCGCAGGAGCACGGCGCCGGGCACCCCTTCCGGTTCCGAGACGATGTTGGCCATATGGTGGCAGCCGTAGGTGAAGTAGATGTAGAGGGTGCCCGGTGGGCCGAACATGGCGCGGTTCCTCGGGGTCTGCCCCCGCCAGGCGTGGCTCGCCTCGTCCTCCTCGCCGAGGTAGGCCTCGGTCTCCACGATCCTCCCCTTCAGCAGGGGCCCCTCCGGGCCCATGCTCCGCACGAAGACCTTTCCAAGCAGGCGCTCGGCCAGAACCAGTGTCGGCACCCCGAAGAAACCGGGATCCAGGCGCTCCATGATCGATGATTGTGTTTGTAAAAGTTTTCGTATCTATTATAATGCAACAGGTTGGGATAGGTGGCCCGACCGCGCCAAATTTTTTCATTTCCCCGGCTTTTTTTCATGGGTAGAGTCATAGCAATTGCCAACCAGAAAGGTGGCGTCGGCAAGACGACCACGGCGGTAAATATTGCGGCTTCCATAGCGATATCAGAGTTCCGTACCCTCCTGATCGACATCGATCCCCAGGCGAACGCCACCTCCGGATTCGGCCTCGAAACGGGGGACGAGATCGAGAACACCTTCTACCACGTGATGGTGAAGGGTGGCCAGATCCGCGACGCGATCAAGCCCTCCGGGCTGGAGTACCTGGACGTGCTGCCCTCCAACGTCAACCTCGTCGGCATGGAGGTCGAACTGGTCAACATGCGCGAGCGGGAGTACGTCATGCAGAAGGCCCTGAAGCAGGTCCGTGACCAGTACGACTACATCATCATCGACTGCCCCCCGTCGCTCGGCCTCATCACGCTCAACTCGCTGACCGCAGCCGATTCGGTGCTCATCCCGGTCCAGGCGGAATACTACGCCCTCGAGGGGCTCGGCAAGCTGCTGAACACCATCAGCATCGTGCGCAAGCACCTGAACCCGAAGCTCGAGATCGAGGGGGTGCTGGTGACCATGTACGACTCCAGGCTGCGCCTCGCCTCCCAGGTTGCCGAAGAGGTGAAGAAGTTCTTCAAGGACAAGGTCTACAAGACCTACATCCGCAGGAACGTCAGGCTCTCCGAGGCGCCGAGTCACGGCAAGCCCGCCCTGCTCTACGACGCCCAGAGCATCGGGTCGAAGGACTACCTCGACCTTGCCCAGGAGATCTTCGAGCGCGACGGCAACATCAGGAAATTCAACGTGAGGCAGCAGCAGCTGCCCGGTTAACCCGGAACCATATGTCCAAGAAAGCACTGGGCAGGGGATTGAAGGCCTTGATCTCCGAAGAGGGATTCGCGGCCGCCGAACAGGCCGAGGAGCGCGATAAGCTCCGCGAAGGCGCCATCGGCAGCCTGCCTATCGACAAGATCAAGGTCAACCCGTTCCAGCCCCGCAAGGAGTTCGACGAGACGGCCCTCGAGGAGCTCCGCAACTCCATCATCGAAAACGGCGTCATCCAGCCGGTGACGGTCTGCCGCGACGGCGACGGCTACACGCTCATCAGCGGCGAGCGCCGCCTCCGCGCCGTGACGGGTGCGGGCTTCAAGTTCATCCCCGCCTACGTCATCGAGGCGCACGAGGATGCCAGCAAGCTCGAGCTCGCCCTCATCGAGAACATCCAGCGCGAGGACCTCAACGCGATCGAAGTCGCCCTCGCCCTCCGGAGCCTGGTGACCAAGTGCAACCTGACCCAGGACGAGGTGGCCCAGAAGGTGGGCAAGAACCGCTCCACGGTGAGCAACTTCCTGCGCCTGCTCAAGCTGCCCCGCCAGATCCAGGACAGCATCCGTTCCAGGGAGATCTCCTCGGGCCACGCCCGCGCGCTGATCAACCTGCCGAACGAGCACCTCCAGCTCAAGGTGTGGCGCCAGATCATCTCCCGGCAGCTTTCGGTCCGCCAGACCGAGGCGCTGGTCAACAACCTGTTCAAGGACCCGCAGCGCGAAGCGCCGAAGCAGCCCACGCAGAGGGATGCGCAGATCGGCGAGATCGAAGGGATCCTGAGGGACCGGCTCGCCACCAAGGTGAAGGTCGTCGAGAAGAAGGGGGGGCAGGGCGAGATCCATATCCGCTACTTCTCCAGCGACGATCTCGAGCGAATCCTCGACCTGATGGGAAATGACTGACCGTTACGCGCCCTTGCGCCGCCTTGCGTCGCTGCTGCTCCTGGCTGCATGCCTCGGCATGGCGAACCCTTCAGCAGCAGCCATCGCAGCTCCCGGCGGCATGCTCTCCAGTTCCGCCACCTCGTCGGAGGTGCAGGGCGGGCTGGTCGTGCAGGGAGACTCGACCGCCGCCGCCACCCAAATCGAGGCCGAGTCCGGCCGGCGCCTTCCCCCGTGGAAGGTTGCGGCGATCTCCGCCGTGCTTCCCGGTTACGGCCAGGTATACAACCACGCCGCCTGGAAGCTCCCGATCTACTACGGCCTCATGGCCTTGTTCGCAAAGAACGCCATCGACGACAACAGCAAGTACAACGACTACCGTTCGCAGTACCTCGTCGACCAGAGTCCTTCGGCCGCGGCGAGCCGCGACGACTACCGCAGCAAACGCAACACCCAGATCGTCTGGCTCTGCATCACCTACCTCGCGGGCATTGTCGACGCCTATGTCGATACGCACCTCTACGACTTCGACAGGGTCATCGACGAGAAGGTCGGTACGGCCGGACAGCCCTCAGGCCCTGCGCCGCTCCTCAACGTTTCAATGAAATTCTAGTTCCAGCTTTCAGCCATGAAGATCACCCTGGTAGGTAACGGCCGCATGGGCCGCCAGATCGCCGACATCGTCAACCGTGCCGGCGAGCACACCATCCACCGCGTCCTCGATGCGGTCGACATCATCGACGCCCCGGCATTCGCCGGTTCGGACGTCATCATCGACTTCACCGTCCGCGACGCCTTCCTCGCCAACTACAAGGCGATGATCGCCTCCGGCGTGCCGGTGGTGGTCGGCACCACGGGTTGGGACGACGTCATGGGCAAGATCCGCGACGAGGTCGCCGCTGCCGGCACCTCGATGCTCTACTCCGCCAACTACTCCCTCGGCGTCAACATCTTCCTGCGGACGCTCCGCGAGGCCTCGCGCCTCATCGCCCCCTTCCAGCAGTTCGACATCGCCCTCACCGAGCAGCACCATACCGGCAAGGCCGACTTCCCGAGCGGCACCGGCCTGAAGGCGGCACAGGAGGTGCTCTCCGCCAACCCCAGGAAGAAGCAGGTTGTCAGGCAGCTCGAGGATGGCCGCAAGCTCAGGAACGACGACCTCCAGGTCGCGGCGATCCGCCTGGGCTCCGTGTTCGGGGTCCACTCCGCCTTCATCGATTCCGACGCGGACACGATCGAGCTCACCCATACGGCCAAGAGCCGGGCGGGCTTTGCCTCCGGCGCCGTCCATGCGGGCGCATGCCTGGTCGCGCACCATGTGCTGCGCCCCGGCTTCTACACGATGGACGACTTCCTGAACGACCTGTTCGCCGAGTGAACCATGGGATCCGGTATGATTGAACGACGCCCTGGGCTGCTGCCCGAGGTGCTGCTCGGTGCCGTGCTGATCGTCCTGTCGACGACGCTGCCCTACCTGAACCTGCTCAATGCCCTGCTCTTTTCCGGCATCATCTTTTCGGGCGGTGTCGCCGCGTGGACCTATATCGTCCGCCACCAGATTCCGCTGAGCTCCCGACAGGCGTTCGTGATCGGCTCCTTTGCCGGGCTTGCGGGCGGGGTTGTTTCGGTGGGGGTGGAGTACCTCCTGCTCAAGCTGTTCGGCTACCGTCCCGGGCTGGAGAGCCTCCGGCTGCTGGTCGACTGGGCGATCCGCATGGCTCCCGAGGAGGCACCTTCCTTCCGGCAGCTCCTCGCCATGGTGACCGCACCGGTGGAGATCGGCGTCATGGACCTGGTGGTCAGCATGCTGCTCACCGGCGCGGTCTACGCCCCCTTCGCCGGCGTCGGCGGCAGGATCGCCGTGCTGGTCCTGCAATGGCATGCAAAGAGAGGTTGATAATTGAAAAGAGGAGGGTGAATTCCCTCCTTTTTTTGTGAACAAGTCTGACAGGTCGAAGAGGCGTGAAGCTTCGCATCGCGTTCTTCAACTCTCAACTATCCACCATCAACTGTCAACTATCAACCCTCTTCCTGTACCATGCGCGGTCGATCTTGTTCGATCCGGTGATCGTCACCCATTGGCCGACGCGTCTGAAGAGCACCGGGGTTTTCAGGTGCCCGACCGCCAGCGCCACCCTCCTGGCGATCTCCCCGTCATCCGGTTCCTCCCCGTTCACCAGCATCCACGCCCCGGGCCTCGAGCCGTACTCCGGGTCCGGGACGGGCACGACGATCGCCTCCTCGATGCCTTCGATCGCCTCCAGGGCCTTCTCGACCTCCTCCGGATGGATGTTCTCTCCTCCCGAGACGAACATGTTGTCGCGCCGCCCCTGCACGGTGAGCCTTCCGTCGCAGGAGAGCGACCCGATGTCGCCCGTGTGGAACCACCCTTCGCGGTCCCTCGCCGGGTCGAGGCCGTCATGGCGCAGGTAGCCCATGAAGAGGCACGGCCCCTTGACCAGGATCTCCCCCTCCGGCGAGATCGCCGCCTCCCGGTAGGGGAGGAGCGTGCCGCTGTCATCGGTCGCCGAGCCGATCGGCGTCGGTGAGGTGGAGATTTGCGATCCCATCTCGGTCGAGCCGTAGGTCGTGTAGACCGGCAGGCCGAACCCGACCGCCTCC
>OMIK01000087.1 GCA_900299075.1 Chlorobi bacterium Chlorobi_1 | reverse complement strand
ATCGAAATCGGGATCAGGATCGAACCCCGCTCCAGACGAAGAGCGTACGGTGCAGCTTGCCGTCATGACTCGCGCCGGACCAGGCGGGCAAATTCGATCATGGGTAGCGAGAAGATGGGCGACAGGGATCGGGAGAGGAATATCGATAGCGATTTCGATACCGAAAGCGATGGGAGACGAGGAGTTGGGAACGGTGCCGTGAAAAAGGCTCCAGCAGGGCAATAAAAAAGGCAGTGACGGCTTCAAGCCAGTCACTGCCTTTATGGTATCTTTCGAACCGTTTCGCTTACTTCGCGAACTTGGACTCGACTTCCTTGGTCGGCACGGCGAAGCCGGAGACCTCAGGAGAACCGCCGCGAAGGCTGGAACCGCCACCCATGCTGCCATAGGCATTGCGATTGATCCTCATGGTGCCTTTGCCAAGCGAATCGAAGAGCATGCCAACGGTCTCCCAGTGACCCTCGACCATAACTGCGGAAAGACGACCGGCGGCAGCCAGGATATCGGTAAAGACGCCTCCTCCACTCATAACTCCTCCTTTTGGATTGGATTGACAGAATTAAACAACATTCGATAAAATCGAGACTTTGGAATAAAAATAAACCAATAAACGACAAAACACAAATAAAAGATTGCCCCCCGTATGCCGGCATCGTCCCGAAAACGCCGGGGGGTACTGCAAGGCCTTATTTCTTGACGGTGGTCTTCTGGAACGAACCCGCAATGTTTTTCACGGCATCCGAAGCCGAAGAACCGACATCACCCACAGCCTTGGCTGCGTTGCCCGTCACGTTCTCGACGCTCTTGACGGCATCGTCATAGAGTTCGCCGGCCGAGCGCGAGACATCCTTGACGGTGATCGCCACGCGGTCGATGGTCTCTCCGACCACACCGGTGGTGCTGCCCAGGACCTTGCCGAGGCCCGATGCGTCGACGAGCGAGCCGATGGTTCCGCTCACGGTCTCGACAAGGCCGCCGGCAAGCTCAAGGCCGCCGACGATGGCGCTCTGGCCGGTCAGCAGGACGCTTTCGGCAAGAAAGGTGAGCCTGTCGGTGAAGTCGAGCTCCTTGAAATCCTTGCGGAGCTTCTGATAGGATTCAGACATAGGGTCCTCCGTATTTTTGGCTGCTTGCGCAGCCGGCGGTTAATGATGGTACTGCGTAAAACTTATGCCTTGTGCATCACCCGGTTCCTCTGGTGCTGCCCCTGGCGCTCGAGGTCGAACGGGATATGGAGCCACTTGTCCTTGAAGACCGCTTCGCCTGGTTCGAGGCCGGTGAGGCTGGTCGGCAGGGTGATGATCTTGCGCTGGTTGCCGATCGACACGAAAAGCTCGTCGCCGGTCACCCAGACATCGATGTCCACGGGGTTGGCGAACATGAGCTTGAGCTGGACCTCGTAGATGTCCCCCTTGCGGACGAACTTGATCGGCGGTTCGTCGTACATCATGCCTGAGGGGTCGGTATCGCCGTAGATGTCGTGCGAGAAGACCTCGAGCGCCTTGACGCCCACGATCTCCTGGTCGTACATCTTCAGCTTCTTGACCGGAAGCGGCGAGAAGCCCTCCTCGATCTCGCCGAGGTACTTCTGCTGGATCCCCTTCCACTTCTCGAGGTAACCGCTGTCCTCCTGCGTATCAAGCAGCTTGTTGACCATCACCATATCCACCTTGAATCCGTAGAGGTTCAGGTAGGTCAGGGCGCGCATGGTCTCCTTGATCGACATCTTCTCGGCGTTCATGACCAGCCTGACGGTGGACTTCGAGGTGTCGGTCAGGATCTCCTTGATATCCTCGAGCTCGTCGAAAACCTGATCGACCGACTCGATGGCCTCTTCCGGCGGAATGTAGTAGGCGATCTTGTCCGACATCTTCGACAGCGGCTTGCTGAGCGGGCGGACGATATATTTGTTGACGTTCTTGACCGCCTTCATCCCCCAGGAGAGGGTGTCGGGCAGGGAGAGCAGGCGGAGGGTCTCGCCGGTCGGCGCGGTGTCGAGCACGAGCGCGTCGTACAGGCCGGAGTTCTTGTAGCGCTTGATCCTGAGCAGGGAGAAGAGCTCCTCCATGCCGGGCAGGATGGTCATCTCGTCGGCCATGACGCCGGAGACGCCCTGCGCCATGAAGATGCGGGTATAGTATTTCTGGACCGAATGCCAGTTCTGCTTGAGGTCGACATAGGGGTTGACCTCGATGGCGTGCAGGTTCTCCTTGATCTTGGTCGGTTCAGCGCCCAGGGGGAGGTTGAAGGAGTCGGAAAGGCTATGTGCGGGGTCGGTCGACAGCACCAGCGTACGATGCCCCATTTCGGAAAGCCTCACGGCCGTCGCGGCCGAGACACTGGTCTTTCCTACACCGCCTTTACCAGTAAAAGTCAGAATACGCATGAACCGGGCATTGTGATTGTTTGTACAGCCAAGTCCATTAAGATAGACAACTCCCGAGATTCTGCAATAAACAATCCAAAAGCCGGATTCCGGCAGCGGCGAAAACACCCCGGGCCGGCAAGGCGTTTGCAAAATCAGCACCCTTGCTCTTAATTTATTGCTTTACACCGCCGGATCCCGCCAGAGCAGGGCAAGGGCAAACCATCAGATTTCCTGTCATGATCCCATCCAGCAAGATCGCCGACACGAGGGCGAAGATCACCGAAACCCGGCCCATCGGAGCGGACGTCACCGTCCTCACGCTGGAGTGCCCGGAGATCGCCGCCTCGGCAAAGCCGGGCAACTTCGTGAACATCAAGGTGACCGACGCGAGCCAGCCACTGCTCCGCCGTCCGTTCTGCATCCACAACGTCGGCGCAGGGACGATCGACGTGATGGTCAAGAACGTCGGCAAAGGCACCTCGCTGCTCTGCGATGCCGCCTGCGGCACGAGCGTCATGGTGCTCGGCCCGCTCGGCAACTCGTTCGGAACGGAGAGCGGCGACTTCGACACCGCACTGCTGGTATCCGGCGGCATCGGCACCGCCCCCATGCTCTTCCTCGAAAAGAGCCTGGCCGCACAGGGCATCCCGTTCATGAACCTGGTCGGCGGACGAAGCCGCAACGACCTCCTGACCCGTGGCCTGTCGAACTGCAGCACGTCGACGGACGACGGCTCGGAGGGGTTCCACGGCAACGTCGTCGAGCTGCTCAATAACCGCCTTGAAGCCCTGCCCTCGGGCAGCAGGCCGAAGGTGTTCGCCTGCGGGCCGAACCCCATGCTCAAGGCGCTGGCGAGGTTCTGCGCCAACCGCTCCATCCCCTGCGAGCTGTCGCTCGAATCGGTCATGGGCTGCGGCGTGGGCATCTGCTACGGCTGCATGGTCGAGCTGAACAACGCCGATGGTGAAAAAGAGACCGTCCTGCTCTGCAAGGAGGGACCGGTCGTCGATGGATCCCGTTTCACCGCGTAACCCGGCCCTTTGAAGAATACCGATTATCATGTAGCTTAGGTTTTCAATACCAGGCAAAAACCGTAACCCCCGCACACCACCATGGCAAAAGGCTTGAACAAAGTGATGCTCATCGGCCATCTCGGCAACGACCCCGAACGCCGCGAAACCGCATCCGGCCAGACCGTCGTCAACTTCACCCTCGCCACGAGCGAAAACTTCAAGGACAGTTCCGGCAACCCCCAGGAGCGCACCGAGTGGCACCGCATCGTCGTCTGGGGCCGCCTTGCCGACATCTGCAGCCAGTACCTCAAGAAGGGGCGCCAGGTGTATATCGAGGGGCGCCTCCAGACCCGTTCGTGGGACGACAGCAAGAGCGGCGAGAAGAAGTACACCACCGAGATCGTTTGCAGCGACATGCAGATGCTCGGCTCGGGACGAGATTCCGGCGGCATGGGCGGAGGCGAGCAGGGCTTCGGCGGCGGACAGGAGCGCCAGTCGTTCTCGAGGCCGGCACCGAGGCAGGAGCCGTCAGCCGGGGACTTCGGCGGCCGCCCCTCGGCTGGCTCCATGCCCGAGATCGAGAAGGACGACCTGCCTTTCTGAACCGTGACGCCTCACCGGAGTAGTCCATGTCGGACCTGAAGAAGCAGATAAAGGCCGGCCGTATCGGGCCGGTCTACTTTTTTCACGGCCCCGAAAGCTGGCTGAAGGAGGAGCTGACGGCCAAGATCAGGGCCGCCATCTTCCCGTCGGAGAACGAGGCGGCATTGAACACCGTCGTCCTCTATGGACCCGACGTCAGTATCGGCGAGATCGTGTCGGCCGCATCGGAGTACCCGATGTTCACCGAAAAGAAGCTCGTGGTGGTCCGGCAGTTCGACAAGCTCAGGAAGGGCGGCACGAAGGAGCAGGCGCAGCTGCAGGAGGAGTCGCTCGCCAGGTACCTCGCCGACCCCGCAGGCTTCGCCGTGCTGGTGCTCGACGCCGAAGAGCTCGAGAAAAAAGAGCTCGAGAAATCGCCCTACAAGCTGCTCAAGCCCTTCCGGCACGACTTCCCCGCCATCAAGCACGTCGACCTCTTCGCGACCGAACAGGCGAAGGAGTCGGGATGGGAGTTCGAGCCCGAGGCCCTCAAGGCATTTTCCGCCTACATCGAGCCCAACTCGCGCCTGATCAGCCAGGAGCTCGAGAAGCTTACCCTGTTCGCCGCGGACAAGCGCCCCGACAGGCGCATCACCCTCGACGACGTCTGCGAATGCGTCGGCATCTCGAAGAAGTACAACGTCTTCGAGCTCGAGAAGGCGCTGGCCGAAAAGAACCTCCGCCTCTGCAGCGGCATCGCCCTGATGATCATGGAGCAGGAGGGGCAGAAGGAGGGGCTGATGAACATCGTCAGGTACCTGAGCACCTTCTTCATCCGCATCTGGAAGCTGCAGGCGCCGGGCGCCCAGCAGCGGTCGCCGCAGGAGCTCGCCGCCCTGCTCGGGATGTACGGCAGGCAGGAGTACTTCGTCAAGAACTATACCGGCTACGCCAGGCGGTTCCACGCAGATGAGACCCACCGCGCGATCCTGGCCCTCCGCGACGCCGACGCCGCCCTGAAGGGCATCGCCCCCGCCGGGGACGAGAAGATGGTGCTGCTCCGCCTGATGCAGGGGATATTGGGGTAGGAAATGGACAAAGCCTCCTGCTCAGCTCCTCGCAGAACGATCCCGGTTCTTCCATAGGCCCCATGCGTCCCATAGGTCCTATCGGTCCCATGGTTTTCTTATGGGGCCCATGGGACCGACAGGACCAATAGGGCTTATGAAGAGCTCAAGATCTTCCTGCGAGGTTTTCCGGAGAGAACCACCCGGCATCCATCATCACATCCACCCCTTCTCCCTGTACCACCGCAGCGTTGACGCGACGCCCT
>OMIK01000086.1 GCA_900299075.1 Chlorobi bacterium Chlorobi_1 | reverse complement strand
GCCGCAGCGGCGAGGTGCTGCAGGGGCACCTGAAACCCTCTGAATGCCCGGCGTTCGGCCGGGAGTGCACGCCAATGACTCCGCTCGGCGCCACCATGGTCTCATCCGAAGGCGCCTGCGCGGCTTATTACAAGTATCATCGCAATACAACCCTCTGATCATGCAACTCAGCTGTCCCGCTCCCATTCTCCGCCACGAAACGGTCCAGATGGCCCACGGGGCCGGAGGGCGCCTCTCACAGGAGCTAACGCAGCGGGTGTTCATGCCGCATCTGCAGAACGCGTTTCTCGACCAGCTCGACGACCAGGCCAAGTTCGACACCGTGCCCGGGCGTATGGCTTTCTCGACGGATACCTATGTCGTATCACCGCTGTTTTTCCCCGGGGGCAATATCGGTGAACTCGCCGTGAACGGTACGGTCAACGACCTGGCCGTCGGCGGGGCCGTGCCGATGTACCTCGGCGCTGGCTTCGTGCTCGAGGAGGGGTTGCCGCTTGCCGAGCTCGAAGAGATCGTCAGGAGCATGGCCGAGTCGGCCAGGAAAGCCGGCGTTATGATCGTGGCGGGGGACACCAAGGTGGTGCAGAAGGGGCAGTGCGACAAAATTTTCATCAATACTTCGGGCGTCGGTTTTGTGAGGGAGGGGGTGGATGTATCCTGCCGGAATCTCCGGCCTGGTGATGCCGTGATCGTGTCGGGCACGATCGGTGACCACGGCATGGCCGTGATGACCACCCGTGAAGGTCTTTCGTTCCAGAGCCGCATCTCGAGCGATACGGCAGCCCTGAACGGTCTTATCCATGCCGTGCTCGACGTCGTGCCGGGTGTTCATGCCATGCGTGATCCCACCAGGGGTGGCGTCGCGGCCACGCTCAACGAACTCGCATCGTCGTCTTCGGTCGGCATCGAACTTCAGGAGTCGTCGATTCCTGTCAGGGAAGAGGTTCGCGGCGCGGCGGAACTGCTCGGCATCGATCCGCTTACCATTGCCAACGAAGGCAAGCTGCTGCTGATCGTGCCCGAAGCTGACGCAGGAGCTGTGCTCGAGGTGATGCGTGCCCATGAATTCGGGCGGGATGCCACGCGTATCGGTATGGTGGTGGACGACCATCACGGCATGGTGGTCATGCGAACCCCGTTCGGCAGCCGCCGCATCGTCGAAATGCCTCTGGGGGAGCAGCTTCCCCGCATCTGCTGAAAAGCAGGGGTTATTTCAGTTCATATCCCCATTTCCTCAGTACAGCCGTTGCTTCACGGCTTTTCAGGTAGTCGAAGAAAGCGGTCACTTCAGGTTTTCCTGAGCCTTTCCCGGTTACGCCCATCGTGTAGGGCACTCTCGTGTACAGGTTCCGAGGTACCCTGAAGAGAATCTTTGCCGTTCTGGCGGTCAGGGCTTCGGTCAGATGGACGAATGAGGCGTCGACCGTTCCCGATTCGGCATACATGAGGCTTTCAAGGACGTCTTTGGTCAGTACCAGTTTGCCTTCGAGCTGCTGATCGAGTCCCGATTTCCTGATCGCTTCAAGGGCCATCTCTCCGGCAGGTGCGCTTTTTGGATTGCCGATGGCTATCTTGCCGGCCCTCGAGAGATCTTTCATCGATGAGATGCCGGAGGCGGGATTACCGATGACGACGATGGAGTTCCAGGCGAATGGAGCTATCCGCCTGTTGTCCATCAGGTTTTTATCCCTCAGGTAGTATATCCACTTTTCGTTGGCCGAGATGAACAGATCTGTGGGTGCGCCGTTTTCGATCTGGGCGGCGAGAGCTCCCGATGGCCCCCAGTTTCTGATGAAGGTGGTTCCCGGATGCTTTCTCGTGAAGTTGTCGGCAAGATCGTTGACCGCGTCTTTCATGCCCGCACCTGCCGAAATGCATACCTCTCCTGCAAGCACTGTTGAGATGGATGTCAAGGTAAGCAGCAGGGTGAGCAGGAGTGTTTTACCTGTTGGCATAGTGTTGTTTGGCCTTGTGTTGCTGTATTTCGTTATGGTTAAATAAATATAACGATGACCGTAAAAAAAGGGGCTGGGGCTACCAGGGTTTATTTGCCGCTGCCGGGAGACTGCATGGTGGACAGGATAGGCTCCATGGACCGGGAATTTACATTCGTCCATGTCGTCAACTCAGTCCATATCGTCCATTTCTTTTCTTTTTCAGTTCACGCCGATGATTACGCTCGAGGCCTTGAAGAGCGCACAGGCCTTGTCGCCCTCTTTCAGTTCCAGGCGCTCCCGGCTGCTATGGGTGATGATGGCAGAAATGATGTTGCCACCGCCTATTTCGATGTCGATTTCGCTGCTGACCGGCCCGTCGATGACCCGCTGCACCTTGCCGCACATGATGTTGCGGGTACTGATGTTCGTCCCTTCCAGATCCCTGCCGACGATGACCGAGTTTGATTTGACGATGGCATAAGCGCTCATTCCTTTTTTCAGGCCAAGGTTGTCGACGGCGCCGTTGGTGATGATCGATGCGATCTCCTGTCCTCCGCTGAGGGTCAGGGTCACTTCGGCATTCACCCCGCCTTTCCTTATCTCGCTGATCTTTCCGGAGAAGGCATTGCGGGCGCTGATCCTCATGGAGATCCTCCTGAGGAACAGGTAGAGTTCTCCGGGGTCGCCGAGCCGCTCTTCAAGGTTTTCGAGGAACTTGCGGTGCTCCTCCTGCACGATCCGGTACTGCTCGATCACCTGCCGGCCTTCGCGGGTGAGTACGGTGCCTCCTCCACCTTTACCGCCGATCATGCGGTCGACCAGCGGCTTGTCGGAAAGGTTGTTCATCATGTTCACCAGATGCCAGGCGGTTTTGTAGCTGATGCCGACAGCCTTGGCGGCGCTGTTGATCGAACCGAGCTCGTCGATCTTTTCGAGCAGCGCGATCCGGTCGCCGCCAAGAAACTTGTTCTGGGATTTCTGGAACCAGATGGAGCCTTCGAGTCCGATAGGGTCTTTTGTCCTCTTCACGATGCAGGTCCGGTTTACGTGAAACGAGCTATACCTCAATATAGGGCCTCATAAAATAAAATCCCGGCGGAGGCGAACCGCCGGGTAGGTGTCACGGAGAAAGAACAGTGGCGAAATGGGTTCAGTAATGGACTGCAAACGAGGCAACGACGGTGAACGGCGCACCGGGGTAATAGGTGCTTTGCAGCGTTTTGTAGTCTGAGCTGCTGATCATGCTCACATAATGTTTGTCGAACAGGTTCAGGAACGAGAGCGAGCAGTCCACTTTGTTCAAGCCCGGTATAGATCGGCTCCAGGTGAGGTCCAGGTCGAACACCGTCGCACCGTCGATCCTGTAGGCATGCTGTACGTCGCCGTAGCGGACTGACGTATACCTTGCGATCGGCGACACGGTGAACTCGCCGACTCTCCAGCTCAACATGCCTTTGGCCATGAATTCCGGTGCGTCGGGTACCTGGTTTCCCTTGACCGGGATGTTTGGGTTGCCGGGCGCGTCGGAACGGAGATCCTGGGTGAAATGGACGCGGTTCCAGGAAAGCGATCCGTAGCATTTCAGGTTTTCCCGTGGCCGGGCTTCTGCTTCCAGCTCGGCTCCGTAACCCTCGGCGTCGGCGTTGTTCATGGGGTAGGTGGCATTGAGCGCACTGTCGAACAATACTGCCTGCTTGTTCTGGTGAATGGTGTAGTAAGTCGTCGGTGCCATGCTCCAGTTAGTCCCTTTGAGCTTCATGCCGAACTCGAAGGTCTGAGCGGTCTCCATTTTCCGTTCATCCCAGAACCTCTGGAAAGGGATGCTGGCGTTGAGCGAGCTTTGCGCAATGTAGTATGGGTAGATGTCGACCTGGGTTACATAGTTTTCTCCGTAAGAGAGGTGCAGCGTCGTGTTGTCTCCGACGCTCCTGGTCATGGTCAGATCCGGAAACAGGCGGCTGAAGCCCTTGGCATTCGATGCGCTTTTGAAACTGTCCAATGTTGCCGAGGCGAGCGCGGTATCATAATTTATATCTCCTATCCCGGTTGTACTGTAGGTGAGGATCTCGGGGAGTCTGTAGTGCACGTACTTGATCCCGCCCTCAAGCCTCCAGTCGCCCGACTGGTACTTCATTTCCGTGAAGGCCGTGTGTAGTTTGTGGTTTGACGGATTCGACAGGATATACCATCGGTCGAATCCGAGAGAGCCGTCCGCCGACACGGTGTAGAGCTTCTGTGATGACGGGGGGCCCGGGCGCTCTTGCGTATGGTAGAGGTAGCCGAAGTCGAACTCTGCATTGCCGATCTTCGAATCGTATTCGGCGAGCACGCCCTTCAGGTTGTGGTCGATGTCCCAGCGCCTGATACCGGTGATCGGGCTGGTTATCGATTCGAGGTAGTACCCCTTGTCATTCCAGAAATAGGGCTTGATGTTCAGTTTTGATCTGTTGCCGGTTTTAACTTCAAGATTGGCCATCACCATCCAGTCCTCGAACTCGTTCCTGTTGTACCCAGAGTAATCGGAGCTTGCCGGACTCGTACTGTAGTCGGCGGCGTAGATGTCGAGAGTGCCCAACTGCGCATAGGTGAACGGCTTGTAGGCGCTTATGTTTCCTTTGCTGTACGTCACGAATGTTTCGAGTTTGACGTTTTCACCCAGCGGGGCGGTGATGCCGAACATCGAATTGTTCCGGTTGCTCGAACCGTATCCCTTCCATTTGT
>OMIK01000085.1 GCA_900299075.1 Chlorobi bacterium Chlorobi_1 | reverse complement strand
GGGTCCTGCCGCGCATGTAGGCCAGCGGCACGATCTCGATCACCCGGCGCTCGGTCAGGAACTTGAGCTTCTCCGCGGTGAGCATGTCCTGCAGCGCGTCGTAGAGCGGGCGCAGGTAGGGATCGATCTTCTGCGCGAGGTCGCCGGGGAGGAAGCCCAGGCTCTCGCCGGCTTCGACCGCGGGGCGGGCCAGCACGATGCGCTTGATGGTCTTTGCCTTCCATGCCGCCACGGCGATGGCGACCGCCGTGTAGGTCTTGCCGGTGCCTGCGGGGCCGATCGCGAAGAGGATGTCGTTGGTCCTTGCCTCCGCCACCATGCGGCGCTGGCCTTCGGTCTTGGCCTTGACGATGTAATCCTTGCTCTCGACGATGACATCCTTGTCTCCGGAGAGGGCCGTCGAGGGGCGCGAGACGGGGGAGAGCGCAAGGCTGACGAGCGCGTTGACGTCGTTGTCGAGGACTTCGCCATGCTGGTCGGCCAGGTAGAGCATCTCCCGGAAGATCTTCTCCACGGCAGTGAGGTCCGGTTCGTCCCCCTTCAGGGTGATCTTCGTGCCGCGTGCGTTGATCATGATCTCCGGAAAGGCGTCGCGGAGTTTCCTTATATGGCTGTCGAATGGCCCGAAGATGATGACGGGCTCAACACCCTCGAACTCGATCGTTTTCTCGCTCAACTGGTTTGCTCCCGGTTGGTGGTTTGCCTGGGCAGCCCGCTGCTGTCCAGGTGCGGCGACTCTCTGGACAGGTGGTTGCGCACGTAGTCCGAAACCCCCTCCTCGAGTCCGGTCATCGGCGCGGTGTAGCCGGCCCGGCGCAGGTGGTCGCAGTCGGCGCAGGTGTAGTACTGGTACTTGTCCCTGATCGCTTCCGGCATCGGGATGTAGGTGATCGACTCCGGCAGCTCCATGGCCGCGAAGGTGGCCTGAACCAGGTCGCGGAAGCTCCGGGCCCGCCCCGTGCCGATGTTGAACAGGCCGGTGGCCGACGGGGTGTCGAGCAGCCACTTCATGATGCGGGTGCAGTCCTTCACGTAGACGAAGTCCCGCAGCTGTTCGCCGTCGCGGTAATCCGGGTTGTGGGACTTGAAGAGCTTCACCGAGCCGGTCTCGCGGATCTGGTTGAACGCCTTGAAGACCACGCTGGTCATGTCGTCCTTGTGGTACTCGTTCGGGCCGTAGACGTTGTAGAACTTGAGCCCCGCCGCATGGTCGAGGATCCCGTGCCTGATGGCCCACTGGTCGAAGAGCTGCTTGGAGTAGCCGTACATGTTCAGCGGCCTCAGGCTGTCGACCGCCTCCGTGCCGTCCGAGTAGCCGTTCGAACCGTCGCCGAAGGTCGCGGCGCTCGACGCGTAGATGAAGCGGACCGACTTCCCGGCGCACCAGGAGGCGAGCATCTTCGAGTATTCGTAGTTGTTGCGGACCAGGAGGTTGGCGTCCTGCTCCGTGGTGGCGCTGATGGCGCCCATGTGGATCACGGCATCCACGCCGGGGATGCGGTCGTGTGCCAGCAGGGCGGGAAGGTCGTCCTTGTGGATGAAGTCCGCGAAACGGAGGCTCCTGAGGTTGAGCCATTTGCCTTCCGATGCCTGGCCAAGGTCATCGACAACAAGCGCATCTTCGATGCCGTGGCGGTTCAGTTCCCAGAGCATTGCGCTGCCGATGAACCCGGCCCCGCCGGTGATGATGATCATGAATGGTGGTTCTAGGTTGCTGACAGCAAAAAATATACGCCGGGGGCGGAGGAAAAACAAAAGGCCGGTCCATACTGCACCGGCCTTCCGTCATGAGGAGAGATGAGGCGAGATTCAGGCCGTGGCCTTCAGGAGATGGTCGTTCATCATGAACTTCCTGCCCCAGAAGAGCCAGAGGCGGATGGTGTCTACGGGCTTGCCGATCACCTCGGCGATCTGGCCGTGCTTGAGGCCGGTCAGGTCCGACAGCAGCACCGAGAGCTTGATGTCGGCAGTCCAGTCGCGGAAGGAGTCGAACAGGCCCCGGGCGCTTCCTGCGGACTCCCTGACGTCGAGGTCCGCCTGCTGTCCGTAACTGTCCAGGTAGCACTCGCGGAAGGCCCGCATCACTTCGGTCTCCGGAGCGTCGATATCCGAGTTGAGATAGGTGCAGCTTACCAGCTCTTCGGATGCCTTTTCGCTGCCGGTCATCCAGTAAGCCAGACTGTATACGTCGTCGATGAGATCCATCGGTGTTTTCTTGATCTGTATCATTTCCTTCTCCTGAAAATGGATAATTTTTGTCCTGTTTAAATGTAGGCAAAAAAAGGGGTGCTGTCCAGTTTTTTTATCATTTTTTGAAAAAAAAGTTTGTTACTTCTTCCCGTACCGGCCCGCAAGGCCGTCCTGCCCCGCAACTTCGCAAACCCGAGTCCCCGGCACCATGAAAAGAGATTACCGCGAGCTTCTCAATCCTGCCCTGCAGCAGATCGGCGTCTACAAGGTCGAGGGTGGGCAGGAGGCGGAGGTCAAGCTGAACCAGAACGAGAGTCCGTTCGACCTGCCCAAGTGGCTCAAGGAGAAGATCCTCGGGGAGTTCCGGGACGAGCCCTGGAACCGTTACCCCGACATCCTGCCCTACCGCGGCATGGAGGCCTACGCCTCATTCCTCGGCGTCACCCCCGATTCGGTCGTGATGAGCAATGGCTCGAACGAGATGCTCTACACGATTTTCATGGCCTGCCTCGGCGCCGGCCGCAAGGTGCTGATCCCGGAGCCCTCCTTCTCGCTCTACGAAAAGATCGCCCTCCTGCTCCAGGCGGAGGTGGTGGAGGTGCCCATGCTTCCCGAACTGGACTTCGACGTGGATGCGGTGATCGAAACCGCCGTAAGGGAAAAGGTCGATTTCGTCGTGCTCTCAACGCCCAACAACCCGACCGGCAAGTCCCTTTCCAGGGGGGAGGTCGAGCGCATCCTCGATGCCGTCGACGCCATCGTGCTGGTCGACGAAGCCTACATCGAGTTCTCGCGCGAGGCGTCGGCCCTGGGGCTGATCGACCGCTATCCGAACCTCATCGTGCTGCGCACCATGTCCAAGGCGCTCGCCCTGGCCGGCATGCGCATCGGTTTTGCGATCTCCAACCCTGCGCTCATGGCCGAGATCACCAAGCCGAAGATCCCCTTCGCTTCGGGCCGGCTCGCCGAGATCACGCTGGTCAACGTGCTGCAGAACTACCATCTGGTCACCGAGGCGGTGGCATTCATCCTCGGCGAACGCCGCAGGCTGCAGCAGGAGCTTGCCTCCATTCCCGGCGTCAAGGCCTTCGAGAGCGACACCAACTTCCTCATCATCAGGGTTCCGGACGCGTCGAAAGTGTTCTCGAACCTGAAGGATTCGGGCGTGCTCGTCAGGAACGTCTCCGGGTACCCGCTCATGGAGAACTGCCTTCGCTTCAACGTCGGGCTCCGGGAGGAGAACGACCGCCTGCTCGAACTGCTGCGCAAACTCTGAGATGTCGAGGTTCCGGCAGCTTGGGGGCGAAGAGATGGGGCGGTTGAGCGCCGAAGCGTACGCCACCGCCCGCCGCCACCCGGTGGCGCTCGTCCTGCACAATATCCGGAGCATGTGGAACGTCGGGGCGATGTTCAGGAGCGCCGATGCCGCCGGCATCGAAAAGATCGTCATCACCGGGTACACCGCCACGCCGCCCAGGAAGGAGATCGACAAGGTCGCCCTCGGAGCCCAGGATACCGTTCCGTGGGACTATTTCGCGGATCCCGTCGAGGCGCTCGGAAAACTGAAGCTCGAGGGGTACCGGCTGTTCGGCCTCGAGATCGCCGGGAACAGCCGCCGCTACGACGGCCTGGGGGCGGAGGATTTCCCGGCAGCCATCATCGTCGGCAACGAGGTGGAGGGGATCGGCGACGAGCTGCTCTCCCGCTGCGACGACGTGCTCGAAATCCCCCAGTACGGCACCAAGCACTCCCTCAACGTCGCCGTCGCCGCGGGAATCGCCATGTTCGAGTGCGTCCGGGCATTTCGCACGAACGGATGAACTTTACTGCGCCAATCCGGGTAATATTGTTATATTATATCCCTTTTGGTTCAAACCCGTAGTTCCATGCTCCATTACAAGACACATCAGGTATCTGACGAAGCCCCCTGGGTTGTCTTCGTACATGGCGCAGGAGGCAGCTCCTCGATATGGTTCATGCAGATCAAGGAGTTCGTCAAGCATTTCAACCTCCTCCTCGTCGACCTTCGCGGGCATGGTAAGTCCAAGCAGCTTGCTGCCATGAAGAACGAGCGCAACTACAACTTCGAGGACATCACCAGGGACATCCTCGACGTGCTCGACGAACTCGGCATCCGGAAAGCCCATTTCGTCGGCATCTCACTCGGCACTATCCTGATCAGGAACCTCAGCGAGCTCGCCCCCGAGAGGGTGGAGTCGATGATCATGGGTGGCGCGATCATCAGGCTGAACGTACGTGCCAAGGTGCTCGTCACCGTCGGCAACCTCTTCAAGCGCATGGTGCCGTACATGTGGCTCTACAGCTTTTTCGCCTGGATCATCATGCCCAAGGCGCGGCACCGCCAGTCGCGCATGCTCTTCGTCAACGAAGCCAAGAAGGTCGCCCAGAAGGAGTTCATGCGCTGGTTCAAGCTCACCTACCAGATCAACCCCCTGCTGAAGTACTTCGAGGAGAAGGACACCGGCATCCCGACCCTTTACCTGATGGGTGATCAGGACTACATGTTCCTGCCGGCGGTCGAGTATATCATTACCCGCCATACCAACTCCTACCTCCAGGTGATCGGCAACTCAGGCCACGTCTGCAACATCGACCAGCCCAGGGAGTTCAACACCAGGGCGATCAAGTTCCTCCAGGAGCTCTCCCCCGCACCTGCCGCCGCCTGAGCGGCATTTTGCTTTTTTCCCGGATAGGGTGAAGCAGAGGCCCTCTCGGACGTAGGGGAGCGAGGGGCTCACGGATAAAGATCCCGATCCTGCTACCGGTTCGGGCACGGCACGCCGTGCCCCTACGGGTTCTCCATTCCCCTTTTCCTGTCTACTATCAACTGCCAACTAAATCCCCGCCTGGTTGAAGGCCGTCATGGCGTACTCGACCCCCTTGGCGGCGAAAGCCAGCACCGCGTCGTGGCAGACGCCGACCACCCGGTCGACCGTCGGCCGCTCCTCCTCGCCGAACTTCGAGAGCACGAAGGATGAGAGGGAGGCCGGCATCCGCTCCTGGCCAACGCCGACCCTCAGGCGGGCGAACTCTTCGCTGCCGAGGTTCAGGATGATGTTCTTCAGGCCGTTCTGGCCGCCGGCCGACCCTTTCGCCCTGATACGTATCGAGCCCAGCGGGATGTTGACGTCGTCGCAGACCACCAGCAGCTGTTCCCGGGTGAACTTGTAGAAGTTCATGGCGGCGACCACCGCCTGACCCGAGAGGTTCATGTAGGTCATCGGCTTGACCAGCAGGAGCGGGCCGCCCGGGCAGGTGATCTTGGCGAACTGGTAGTTGCCCCTTCCCGAGGCGAACGATCCGCCGTGCAGCCGTGCGAGGTGGTCGACGACCTCGAAGCCGATGTTGTGCCTGGTGCCTGCATACTTTGCTTCGGGGTTGCCGAGGCCGACGATGAGTTTCATGAGATGTGGTTTCGTTATGGCGACCAGGTGAATATACGCTCTCGGCTGGTATGAAAAAGCAATGGGACGGATGAAAAAAAACAGCCCGATGTTAACGGCGGTATCCCCCTTTTTTATGTTTTCTTGAGGAGTTACGGGAAAAAAGTTGTTAACTTCAACGAACCTGTTTTTCGGCAGGGCAGTTCTTTCTCAGTCACATAATGCTCCTGCAGTCAGCAGCCTTTCTGTAATCAAGTAAAACAGAGAACAAGAGCGCAATGAAACAACCACGCGATGTAAAATGGTTCTCCAGGGCCGGATCGGCACTGGCAGGACTTGGTGTCTTGCTGCATTCGTCACAAGCGTATGCGAGCGAGGCCGATCTGGTGTTACCGGATTTAAGTTCCGTATCCTTCCTGGGCGGAATCCCCGGACACACGTTGTTGCTGTACGGCCTGGCCGTCTGCCTTTTCGGCATGGCTTTCGGCCTGATCCAGTACAAGGGTATCCAGAACCTTCCGGTGCACAGCGCCATGAAGGAGATCAGCGAACTGATCTACGAAACCTGCAAGACCTACCTCGTCACCCAGGGCAAGTTCATCCTCGTCCTCTGGGCGCTCGTCGGTGCCATCATCGTCTACTATTTCAGTGTTCTCAGCCATCTTGAGACCACCAAGGTCATCTTCATCCTTGCCTGCAGCCTGATCGGCATCGCCGGCAGCTACGTCGTCGCCTGGTTCGGCATGAGGATCAACACCTTCGCCAACTCCAGGACGGCCTTCGCCAGCCTAGGTGGCAAACCCTTCCCGACCTACGCCATCCCGCTCCGCGCAGGCATGAGCATCGGCATGCTGCTCATCAGCATCGAGCTCTTCGTGATGCTTTGCATCCTCCTCTTCGTCCCGGTCGACTACGCCGGCCCCTGCTTCATCGGCTTCGCCATCGGCGAGTCCCTCGGCGCTTCGGTGCTCCGTATCGCCGGCGGTATCTTCACCAAGATCGCCGACATCGGCTCCGACCTGATGAAGATCGTCTTCAAGATCAAGGAGGACGACGCCCGCAACCCCGGCGTCATCGCCGACTGCGCAGGCGACAACGCAGGCGACTCGGTCGGCCCGACGGCCGACGGTTTCGAGACCTACGGCGTGACCGGCGTGGCCCTGATCTCCTTCATCCTGCTGGCCATCAAGGATCCCAAGATCCAGGTCCTGCTGCTCGTCTGGATCTTCGCCATGCGCCTCGTCATGATCCTGGCCAGCGCCGTCTCCTACTGGGTCAACGACCTGCTCGCCAAGGCCAAGTACAGCAACGCCGCCGAGATGAACTTCGAGAAGCCGCTCATCACCCTGGTGTGGCTGACCTCGTTCGTCTCCATCGGCCTGACCTACGCCGCATCCTACCTGCTGATCCGTGAACTCGGCGACGGCACCATGTGGTGGAAGCTTGCCTCCATCATCACCTGCGGCACCATCGCCGGCGCCCTGATCCCCGAGCTGGTCAACCGCTTCACCTCCACCGAGTGCGCCCACGTCCGCAACGTCGTGCAGTGCTCCAAAGAGGGCGGTGCCCCGCTGAACATCCTTGCAGGCCTTGTCGCCGGCAACTTCAGCGCCTACTGGATGGGTCTCGCGATCCTTGCCCTCATGGGCGCGGCCTACGGCTTCAGCCTCATGGGCCTCGACGTCATGATGCTCGCCCCTTCGGTCTTCGCCTTCGGCCTCGTGGCCTTCGGCTTCCTCAGCATGGGCCCGGTCACCATCGCGGTCGACTCCTACGGGCCGGTTACCGACAACGCCCAGTCGGTCTATGAGCTGTCGCTGATCGAGGACATCCCGAACATCAAGCAGAACATCCAGAGCGAGTTCGGCTTCCGCCCCGACTTCGACAACGCCAAGCGCTACCTCGAAGCCAACGACGGCGCGGGCAACACCTTCAAGGCGACCGCAAAGCCGGTGCTCATCGGTACCGCCGTGGTCGGCTCGACGACCATGATCTTCTCGATCATCATGATCCTCACCGGCGGCCTTGCCGACACCTCGGCCATCGCCAAGCTCTCCATCCTCTCCCCGCCGTTCCTGCTCGGCCTCCTGATGGGCGGCGCGGTGATCTACTGGTTCACCGGCGCATCGATGAACGCCGTGACCACGGGCGCCTACTACGCGGTCGAGTTCATCAAGAAGAACATCAAGCTCGACGGTGTGACCAAAGCCTCGACCGAGGACAGCAAGAAGGTTGTGGAGATCTGCACGAAGTTCGCGCAGAAGGGTATGATCAACCTCTTCCTGACCGTCTTCTTCAGCACGCTGGCATTCGCCTGCCTCGATTCGTTCTTCTTCATCGGCTACCTGATCTCCATCGCCCTGTTCGGCCTCTACCAGGCCATCTTCATGGCCAACGCCGGCGGAGCATGGGACAACGCCAAGAAGGTGGTCGAGACCGAGCTGAACGCCAAGGGTACCGAACTGCATGATGCCTCCGTTGTCGGTGATACCGTCGGCGATCCCTTCAAGGATACCTCGTCGGTCGCCCTCAACCCGATCATCAAGTTCACCACCCTGTTCGGCCTGCTCGCCATCGAGATGGCCATCAAGCTGGCTCCACAGATCGCCATGGGGCTTGCCGGTGTGTTCTTCCTGCTTTCGCTCGTCTTCGTGCACCGCTCCTTCTTCTCCATGAGGATCGCGGTCGACAAGCACTGACAGCACCCGCATCACTACGGCTTCAAAGCCCAAGCAGAGCGCCTCGGACCCCCGGGGCGCTCTGCTTTATTCCCCCCATGCCTTTCTTCATCGCTATCGCTATCGATTTCGATGCCGGTTTCGATGGTGATAAGGGTGGGGGGATCAGGGATCGACGGTCATCCTCAGCAGCACCGGGAGGTGGTCCGAGTAGCCGCCCACGTAACGCCCCTTCTCGAATGTCGGGTAGAGCCGCCTGCCTGGCTCGACGAACAGGTGCGGGAATGAGAATGTCCCGAAGCCCTTCGGGGCGAGGCGCAGTCCCCGGTTCTCAAGCAGCGGGGCAGAGACCAGCACCTGGTCGATCCGCTCCCATTCGCCCCGGTAGGCGTAGCTGCCGCCGGTCGCGACATCGTTCCAGCAGTTGTAGAGCAGTTTTCCGGGCAGGGCCCGGACCGCCTTCCGGTCGAACGACGATCCCATCGCCTCCAGCAGCGACCGGTTTTCCGGCTCATCGTTGAAATCGCCCATGACCACGATGCTCGATTTTGCGTCCGCCGTCCTCAGGCTGTCGACGACATGCCGGGCCACCCTGGCGGCGGCAAGCCGCTTCGGTTCGCTCCACTCGGTGCCGAACGACCTCGACGGCCAGTGGTTCAGCACGACGCTGAAGCGACGGCGCGATACCGAGAATCCGGCAACGATCACATCGCGCGTTCGATGTCCGTCCGGCAGCGAGACCCGGTAGGCCTTCGAACCGGTGAAGTACAGGGTGGCGGGGTTCCAGGCCAGGCCGATGTCGATGCCCCTCGGATCCCGGCTTTCATGGTAGGCGACCCGCCAGCTCCCGAGGCCCGCAGCTGCGATCGTGCCGGCGAATACCTGCCGGTTCTCCGACTCCGCGAAGGCGACAAGGTCCGGGTAGCCCCGGTAACGGGGACTGAGCCTGATGCCCTTCAGCACCGCACCGATCCTCACCTGCTTCAGCTGCAGCTTCTTCTCCGTCCAGTGCATACGCCCGGCCGGCGTGAACTCGTCGTCCTCCGTGTTCGGGTCGTCCCGCGTGTCGAAGAGGTTCTCGACATTCCACCACAGCAGGGTTATCCCGTCTTGTCGCTCTCGCGCACCGCCTTGCAGGAAGGGAAGGAACAACAGCAGGATTGCCGAAAGGATGAAGCGGCTCTGATCCATGATGAGCATTATCTGGTTGAGCGGAGACCGGCATTCGTTTCATCCCTGAAGATAGCGTCATTTATTGTGGTGAAGGCATGGTTTTCATATCATGCAATTGATGGCATGAAAATCAGTACCCCCACGGCTGGACTTCGGGCCTTTCGGATATGATGCCCCATACCTTGCCGGCAACCGGACACCCCTCTGATCAGTGAAGATCAGGCGTGCTGATCTGGTGGCGGAAACTCATGCCGGGACCGGGAACCCGGGACGTTGTTCGGTTGTCGGGAGCGTAGGGTACGCTGTGGCCCTGCGGGGGTCAAAAAAGGTGAGTCGGGTTGTGAGGTCGCGGTGGGATCGGTGGTTTGGTTTCTGTCAACCGGTAATCAAGGAGGCGGGATATGGCGACGGTTCCGCTTGCCGATACGTTGCGTCTGGAGTATGCAAGGCTTTTCAACAGCTGTGCCGTCAGGCCGGAACGCGCGGGGGCTGTCGATAAGGTCGTTTCCATGATTGAGTCCTGAACGGCCCGCTATCAGCAGGTGGCCGGGCAGTCGGGGATTCCATGGGGGTTCGTGGCAACCATCCACAGCATGGCGTCGAGCCTCAATTTCACCATGCACCTCCACAATGGAGATCCCCTCGCCAAGCGAACGGTGCAGGTCCCGGCTGGCAGGCAGATCTCCGGTTCTCCGCCTTTTACGTGGGAAGCGAGCGCTATTGACGCGCTCACCCTGAAGAAGCTTAAGCCAAAAACAGACTGGCCGCTGTCGGGCACCCTAAATCAGGTTGAAAACAATACAACGGGTTCGGGTATCGGTTGTACCACCCGCAGGTCCTGTCGCCATACCTGTGGAGTTTTTCGAATCACGACAAGAGCGGCAAGTACATCGCCGACGGCTCATGGTCCGATGCGGTTGTGTCGATGCAGTGTGGCGCTGCGGTGATTTTGCGCAGAATGGCTGAAATCGGCCAGATCGAGTTCATCAACCAACCTGTACCACAACCCGACCACCCGCCGATGATTGTCGGTTATTCGATGAGCCGGTCGATGGATCCCGCGGTCGTTGCTCGCGTGGAGGAGCTCCGGCGATGGCTTGGCACATTCCCGGGGGTGTTTGTCAAGGTCGATGGCGTGCCGGGTGAGCGGACGTCGGCGGCATACCAGATGGTAACCGGAGCCTACCTCCCGGGAGATCCGCGAGCATAGGAAGCTCAGGGCTGCAGGGGAGCCGGCGCAAGCGTATGCCGGGACTGGGGCGCGTGGGGCGTTTTCCGGGTGTCGGGGGGGATGGCGCGGAACGCTGTGCCCTTGCGGCTCATTGAAGGAACGTCTTTTCTCTGGAGCATGGCTGCAGGTGGATTCGAGGGTGGTTTCGTCGGCCACGGCAATGCTCCGCCGGCAGGAGGGCCTCCGCTACCGGGTTGGCCACGGCCAAAAGGGGCTGTTTACCGATTCTCGACCACTGTGGGCCAGCAGATCCACGAATCCCATCGAGCTGGCAAGTTCCGAAATGAGGAGCGGGGTGAACCGGATGCCGGGGCCGCCGCAAAGCCGCAAGGTTCGCCAGGCAGGACGAAACTTGTTTTTGAAGAAATAGAGCCCTTGGTAGTCATAGGCGTGCCTGCAAAACTTCACCCCTGAAAAAACCAGTCGCTCCATGACGGTGAGCGGCTGGATATCGGCCGGGTGCAGCATGAATGGCACCTCTCCGAGGCTGAGTTCCGAAACTCCTTCAGATCGGAGCGTCGTGGCCATTTCTGCGATCAGGCACTCCATGATGTCGCCGGGAGCGTTTCGGTCACGAACCAGCATTTCGGCCTGGTAAAAGTTCTTGGTGTTTCGTGACAGCGTCGCGAAAGCCAGCCATTTTCCGGAAAAGGAGCGGAACACGAAACATCTGGAGGTCCGTGAGGGCTCAATCCTGAAGACGTGTTTCAGCTGGGGTTTTCCGGCGTGGGGAGATGCCGAGAGGACCTCTTCCAGACGCTTCCTGGAGTGTTCTTCACCGATGGAAATCTCTTCGACCGTGCCGTGACGACGGCCACGCTTCAGGGATGCGATGATCTTCTCACCCTCGAAATGGATGGGCTCCGAAAGATCGAGCCGCGCATCGATCCCTGTCCTGATCGTATCGTGCTTCAATGAAACGAACAGTTCGCTGACCTCCGGGGGGCATCCTTTTATGACGAACCCGCCAGGAAACGAAGCGTTGAGGTCTTCATACATCGTCTCCAGGTCGAAGGAGCGCGGGATATCGGCAAACGGCAGCCAGGCGTGGCCTGAAAGGGGAAGGCGTACTTCGTGGTACCTGGGCTTGATGGCGTCGATTCTGAGCCAGCTTGACGGCAGCCGGGCACTCATCTTCCGCGACGCTACGCAACCGTTTTTTGGCGCGTGAAGGGGATCTCCTTGACGGGGGCCTTCTTCACCGGCTTTGAGAAAAGCGTTCCTTTCAAGAGTTCAATGGGTACGCCTCCGGCAGCGAACAGCTCGGTTGCTTTGTCGTTGATCATTCCGGCCGCATTCATGACGGCCGTACCGGAAGCATAAAGGCCCAGGCCGACGACGGCTATGCCCGCAATCCCGTGCAGCGCCGGTGCTGCGACCGGGGCCAGAAGTGCTGCTCCTCCGGCAATTCCTGTTGCCGTGATCAAGGTGTTCGGTTTCATGTCCATACTTGCTGGTAGTTCTGTTTTGAGTGCCTTGCGGCTGAGCGCCGGCGTCGCAAATCAAGGGATCAGCTCCGGGTACCGGCGTTGCCTGGCGCCGTGCAGCTGTTGCGGCGACTTTCCCGCATCGTTCCCTTCGCCGGTGAACCGGGCTGTTGTCCCGGATCGGGTTGGTCCTTCCGAAAATGGCCTGTGGGGTTCGGATGCGTCGTTATTATAGTAAAAGCGCCCTTTATTTCTATGCCCTCGTGGCGTTTTGGGTTTTTATGATAAATGTTATAACTTTTGTAATAATAGTGTTCAAAACAGCAATCAAATACTATAAATACCATGGCAAACGAAGCAGCTCCCCAGGGTACGGCAAACACCAACAACCTTGCCGAAACGGTGACGAAGCTTGGGCAAATGCAGATCGATCTGGTCAAGAACGTGCTGAATGCATCCATGGAGGCATTCCAGTCGGTCAACAAGCTGTCGCTCGATGTGGCTGGCAATGTGGCAAATGCCGTGAACCAGGCACTCCAGAGCATTTCCGCATCGGTCGCGTCGAAACCGAAGGCCTGAACCGTGCTGGCAGTACTTGCTGACGTCACGAGGCGGGTTGATCTTGCCAGCCGTTTGATCCATGACTGATATGGAATCTCAAACTGGTAATGGCGGGAAGAGCCCGCTTTCCGAAGGGGTAAAGGGTGTGGCAATGGCTGCTCCTTTTGTCGCGGTGCCCGCATTGCTTCATGCTGCGGGTGGGCTGTTTGTGAGCGGAATCACGTTGGGGCCGCTGCTGCTGGTAACCGGGGGGTTGGCAAGCCAATTTCTTCCACCCGGTATGACCATCAAAGATCTGTTGCGGTCGGCCGGAACGGGTAAGGTGGCCGGTACGTCCGATAAGGCAGGGGAGGCGCAGGGCTCCTGAGGTTGCTCCTCACGATTCCTGTGCCTGCGCCGGGCTTCGGTCTTCTTGTTTATATCATGTTATAATCCATGGAGTATGATTTCAAATCGTATGGCAGGAGCATTCACCCGGGGCGCCGAGGCCTACGGACGATTCCTCGAGGTTTTTATCGATGGCCACTGGTGGGTTGTCGGTGATTATCTGGAGAATGTGGGGAAATGCACCAAAAGGCTGGGCGCCAATGCCTACCCGCAACTCTACGGAGGTGGTGGCCTCCGCGGTTCATCGCCTGAAATCTCCGGCAAGGCGGTCCCTTCCAAGGATGTCGCACAAAGGTTCACGGACTGAGCGTACGGGTTTCGTCCGGTCCATGCAAGAAGGCATTTGAGGTTCCGCTCCCGATTTCGCAGGATCGACGGCCGCGTGCCGTTGCTTCCTGCTTGTTCCCGACAAGATGCCGTGGCCCCGTTTGACCCCCCTGGCGGTTGAACGGGGTTCACTGTTTACGGAAGATCCGGGAGGCTGACGACAGCTGTCACCGACCCATCATTGGACAGGCGGGTGCCGGAGTGTATCGGGTGCCGGGAGGGGAGGTCACGGTACGCCTGGTCCCTCCAGGGGAAGCGGCATCTTCCGCGAGAAGATTTTTCTTTAGCTTTAGAATGGGGATACGTAACTTTACCGAGTGTTTCAAGCACCTCTTTTCTATCACCTCAACATGGACATCCGGCTGTCTTCAGGAGTATGACGAAAAAGTTCGATGTGAAGGAGAAAGCCAAGGACATCCTCGAGGAGGCCCTCGACATGGAGGCGGTACTCCTTTTGAACAGGATTTCCGAGCAGATGCAGCTTCTTTTCGACGAAAACCCGAATCCCACCCTGGATGATGCCGCCCGCATCGTGAGGGGCTATTTCCGCGGGGAGGGGCGGCCTGCCGACTTCATCGAGGACTGGATCAGGACCGCCAGCGAGCATAGCCGCTCCCGCGGCCTTTCCGTGGACGAACAGCCGAAGGCGATGCTTTCGGACCTCGGGGTCTTCAGGTTCATGTGGTTCCTCAAGGAGAAGGGGCTGTCGGAGGAGCAGATCGACATCGTGCTGACCGGCGCGGTCCAGCAGGCTACGGGCCAGCAGGGGGAGTAGGCTCCGCTTTCGGGGAGGGGATGCATATCTACCCGGAGCGCTCCGGGGCAATACATGAAATTCAACACGCTTTTCGGGCCGTGCCCGGAGTCGCAAGGCGGCGATGCCCGAGGCATCGCCGCCCTCTCTTTTTTGCAACGCCGGGGAGCGAAAAGGTGTTATCTTTATTTTTCCAGTCAAGGCCGGCGGAAGCCGGGCGAACATCATAACAGAGGTAACCAATGAAGAAGACCACACTGCTGCATGAAGGCAAGGCCAAGAAGGTTTGGCAGACCGAGGACCCAGACCTGATCATACAGGAGTTCAAGGACGACGCAACCGCGTTCAACAACAAGAAGAAGGGCTCGATCGCCGACAAGGGCGTGACCAACAACGCGATCTCGTGCCGCCTGTTCACCATGCTGGGCGAGCAGGGGATCCCGACCCACCTGGTAGAGAAGCTGAACGATCGCGACATGCTCTGCAAGAGCCTGGATATCATCAAGGTCGAGGTGGTTACCCGCAACATCGCCGCCGGTTCGCTGGTGCGCCGCTACGGTTTCGCCGAAGGCACCGTGCTGGAGAAGCCGATCATCGAGCTCTACCTGAAGGACGACGACCTGGACGATCCGCTGATGAACGAGGACCATGCCGTGGCTCTCGGCGTTGCGGACTACGACGAGATCGCCGTGCTGAAGGATCTTGCCGGCAGGATCAACGCCCTCCTGAAGCCTTGGTTCGCCGAGAGGCAGCTGCGCCTGGTCGACTTCAAGCTGGAGTTCGGCCGCCACAAGGGGCAGATCCTGCTGGGCGACGAGATCAGCCCGGACACCTGCCGCTTCTGGGATGCCGAGACCAACGAGAAGCTCGACAAGGACCGTTTCCGCCAGGACCTCGGCGGCGTCGAGGAGGCCTACTCCGAGGTAAAGCGTCGCGTGCTCGAACTCTGAACCGCAACCCTCAGGAGTGCAGCGTATGATCGATGCCGTGATCCAGTGGCTCCAGCATGCCGATCCGGCATCGGTCTACCTTATCCTGTTCCTCTCCGCCTTTCTCGAGAACATCATCCCCCCGATCCCCGGTGATGTGCCCATCGCCTTCGCCGGCTACCTGCTCGCTTTCGGCAACCTCTCCTTTTCCATGGCCTTCATCTGGTCGACCCTCGGCTCCGTGGGCGGCTTCATGACGGTGTTCCTGCTCAGTCGAACCCTCGGCCTGAAGCTCTACGCGGTCGGCCAGAGCGAGGCCCGCCACCGTTTCGCCAGGTGGGTGCACAAGCTCTTCCCTCCGTCGGAGATGGAGGCTGTCCGCCTCAAGTTCTCCGGCCACGGCTATGCGGCCGTGCTGGCCAACCGCTTCCTGTTCGGATCGAGGGCGGTCATCTCGATCGTTTCCGGCCTCCTGCACCTGCGCATCCCCTTCGTGCTGCTGTGTTCGTTAGCCAGCGCGACACTGTGGAATGTCCTGCTCCTGTATGGCGGCCTGATGCTTGGCAGGAACTGGGAGGGCATCGGCAAATACCTCGTCCTGTACACCATTCCGGTCACGGTCATTTTCCTCGCCTACCTCCTTTGGTCGATCGTCAGGTACATCCGCAAAAGAAAACATACGGCATGAACTGCATGCTTGGTATTTAGGGTAGGCGCGTGTAACTTAGAGCGTTCAAAAATCACCCAACCCTCAAGAGCGTCGCCGATACCATCATGGCCAAACACCTGAAACCCTATCCGCAGGAGAAGAAAGGGGAGCACCTCCAGCTTTCGACCATCGAAGAACTCAAGGAGATGGCACGGCAGGTCCGCCGCGACATTGTCCGCATGCTGGTGAAGTCGAACTCCGGCCACACCGGCGGTTCGCTCGGCATGGCCGACGTGTTCACGGCGCTCTACTTCAGGGTGTTGCAGCACCATCCGCACCAGTTCCGCGAGAACCGCGACCACGACATGCTGTTCCTCTCCAACGGCCACATCGCGCCGGTCTGGTACAGCGTGCTCGCCCGCTCCGGCTATTTCCCGATCGAGGAGATGAACTACCTCCGCCAGGTCGACTCCTACCTGCAGGGGCACCCGACCTGCGAGTCCGGGCTCCCGGGCATCAGGATCGCCTCCGGTTCGCTCGGCCAGGGCCTTTCGGCCGCAGTCGGCGCGGCGCTCGGCATGCGCATGGACGGCAAGAAGAGCGACGTCTTCTGCCTCATGGGTGACGGCGAGTGCCAGGAGGGGCAGGTCTGGGAGGCCGCCATGAGCGCTGCCCATTACGGCCTCGGCAACCTGGTCGGCATCGTGGACTACAACAACCAGCAGATCGACGGCGAAATCTGCGACGTGATGGGCGTCGAGCCCTTCGCCGACAAGTGGCGCGCCTTCGGCTGGGAGGTGCTGACCTGCGACGGCAACGACATCGAACACTTCATCGACACCCTCGAGGCGCTCAGGAAGGACAAGCTGCGCACGCGCCCGGCCGTCGTGCTCGCCACGACCATCATGGGCAAGGGCGTGCCCTTCTTCGAAGGCACCATGCCCGACAAGTCCAACTGGCACGGCAAGGCGCCGTCGAAGGAGGATGGCGAGAAGGCGCTGGCGATCCTCGGAGAGACGGTCTACGGCGATTTCTGAGCTCCGGCGGAGAGGTGCAGGTCCAGGCGGGCAGATACCGGGGCAGGAAGATACGGCACAACCCCTCGCGTGATATCCGCCCCTGTAGCAGCAGGGTCAAGAAGTCCCTGTTCGATACGGTCGGTGCGAGGATCGATTTCGAGGATATTGACGTGCTCGACCTGTTTGCCGGGTTCGGCAACATGGGTTTCGAGGCACTGAGCCGCGGCGCCAGGAGCGCCTGTTTCGTTGAGCAGAACCGCCAGGCGATCGAAACCATGAAGGGAACCGCCGCCGACCTCGGCGTGACGGAGGATTCCCGGTTCGTCATGGCCGACGTGACCGCGTTCCTGAAGCGTGAGGAGGGGGTCGCCTACGAACTGGTCTTCTGCGACCCACCCTACCGCTGGGAGGATTACGGATCGCTTGTACGCACGATCGTCGGGGGAGGGGTGCTCGCCGAAGAGGGGCTGCTCCTGGTCGAGCACCATGCGAGCCATGTTTTTTCATCCCTTCCCGGCTATCTGTTCCACAAGGACTACGGAACGACCAGGGTATCATTTTTCACTACTGCCGACGAGCCATGAACAAGGCGATCTATCCCGGAACCTTCGACCCCTTCACGAACGGCCACCTCGACGTGCTCGAGCGGGCGCTGAACATCTTCGAACGTGTCGACGTCGTCATCGCCGAGAACAGCCAGAAGAACACCCTGTTCACGGTGGAGGAGCGGCTCGCGATGATCCAGGAGGTGGTTTCCATCTTCCCGAACGTCGGCGTCGACGTGCTCCATGACGGGCTCCTGGCAGACTATGCGCGCACGGCCGGAGCTAAAGCGATCGTGCGGGGCGTACGGCAGGTAAAGGATTTCGAGTACGAACTGCAGATGTCCCTCCTGAACCGCCACCTCTATCCCGAGGTGACCACCGTCTTCCTGATGCCCAACGTCAAGTACACCTACGTGGCCTCGTCGATCATCCGCGAGGTGGCGATGCTCGGTGGCGACGTGAGCAAGTTCGTCCACCCCTATGTGCTGGAGATGCTTGGAACGAAGCGGGATGAGCGGAACAAGCGGCGCTGAGAAAGAATTCCAATATCGTACATACAATCAACACAATACATCATATGAGTGCAGAGTTTGAAAAGTATCTGAGCAAGCGGGTCCTGAGCATGCAGGAGTCCCAGACGATGAAGATCACCGGCCTGGCCAAGAAGATGCAGGCCGAGGGAAAGGACATCGTGAGCCTCTCGGCAGGCGAACCCGATTTCCCGACCCCGGAGAACGTCTGCCAGGCGGGCATCGACGCGATCAAGTCGGGCTTCACCCGCTACACCGCCAACGGCGGCATCCCCGAACTGAAGAAGGCGATCATCGCGAAGCTGAACCGCGACAACGGCCTCGAGTATACCGAGGGCGAGATCATCGTGAGCAACGGCGGCAAGCAGACCCTCGCCAACACCTTCCTCGCGCTGTGCCAGGAGGGCGACGAGGTGATCGTGCCGGCCCCCTACTGGGTCAGCTTCCCCGAGATGGTCCGGCTCGCCGGCGCCACCCCGGTCATCGTCGACACCACGCTCGAGTCGGGCTACAAGCTCACCCCGGCGCAGCTCGAGGCGGCCATCACCCCGAAGACCAAGGTGCTGGTGCTCAACTCGCCCTCCAACCCCACCGGTGCGGTCTACAACGAGGCTGAGGTGCGCGCGCTGATGCAGGTGATCGCGGGCAAGGAGATCTTCGTGGTCTCCGACGAGATGTACGACATGATCTGCTATGGCGGCGTCCGCCCCTTCTCGCCGGCCCGCATCGCCGAGATGAAGCCCTGGGTGATCGTCTCGAACGGCACCTCGAAGAGCTACTCGATGACCGGCTGGAGGATCGGTTTCCTTGCCGCCCCGAAGTGGATCATCGACGCCTGCGACAAGATCCAGTCGCAGACCACCTCGAACGCCAACTCCATCGCGCAGAAGGCTGCGGCCGCCGCGCTGAACGGCGACCAGTCGATCGTCGAGGAGCGCCGCGCCGAGTTCGAGAAGCGCCGCGACTTCATGTTCCGCGAGCTGAACAGCATCCCGGGCATCGAGTGCACCCTGCCGGAAGGCGCCTTCTACATCTTCCCGTCGATCAAGGGGCTGCTGGGCAAGAGCTACGGTGGCAAGGTGATGAAGGACTCCGCGGATATCGCCGAGTACCTGCTGAAGGACCACTACGTGGCAACGGTGCCGGGTGACGCCTTCGGCGCGCCGGAGAACCTGCGCCTCTCCTATGCGGCCTCGATCGAGGAGCTGACGGAGGCGGTCAACCGCATCCGCAAGGCTTTCCAGTAAGCCCTGCCCATGCTGGAGGTTCGCCGAAGCTGGGCATACACTCGCTGGTTCGGATGGTACTCCCGCCGGCAGTTCAGGCGCCATTTCCACTCCCTGAGGGTGGCGATGCCGCCCGGCCTGCCGGCCATGGATACCTCGATCCCGGTCATCTTCTACTGCAACCACGCCTACTGGTGGGACGGCTTCTGGTCCCAGATCTGTACCGAGCTCTGGTTCCGCCAGAACCTCTTCATCATCATCGAGCAGCCACAGCTCGAGAAGCACCGCTTTTTCACCCGCATCGGGGCCTTCTCCATCGACCGCGGCAACCCGCGCAGCGCGGTGCGCACGCTCGATTACGCGTCGAAATGCCTGCTCTCCCCGTCGCCGCTGCAGAATGCGCTCTGGATCTTCCCGCAGGGGCTCATCGAGCACGTCGACAAGCGGCCGCTTCTGTTCTTCCGGGGAACGGCCGGCATCGCCGATCGCGTTCTCAAAAGCAGCGGAAAGCTTTACCTTGTTTCAGTTGTCAGCCGCATTGAATATCTTGAAGACCAGAAACCCGAGCTTTTCCTCTCGTTCAGGCCCGAACATCTCCTGACCCGCGACGGCTGGGAGGGGCTTGACGCGCTGACCGGGTACATGCAGGAGACCACGGAATCTCATCTGGACGAGGTGAAGCGCCAGGTGACGGAGCGCAGGCTCGACGGTTTCGAGACCATCATCAGGGGCCCGGAGTCGATCAACCGGCGTGTCGAGGAGATCCGGGGGCTGTTCGGCCTCCGTAAGTGAAATGAAGCTCAGCCAGCCTGCCGGGCCGGCGGAGCAAACGATAGATCAACCATGTTGCTCCCGGCGGAGCTGATTCGCCGCAGGAGCTGTGAAAGGAATAGCATATATGAGCACGGTCATATGCAGCTGCCTCCTTGGCGACAACGCCAAGGTCCGGCTGAAACTTTCGAAGATCCTGCACGAGCAGGCCGGCGACCTCTACGGCGCCGATACAGAAGAGGATTCCGTACCCGTCTGCGAGGTCGAGATGAAGGGATGCCGCCGCGAGTTCTACGCCAATCCCACCGGCGAACAGTTTGCCATAGGCCAGCCGGTGATCCTCGAGGCGGATGGTGGCTACGATTTCGGCATCGTCTACTCCATCGGACGGATCGCCCGCAAGAAGCTCAGCCTCAAGGGGAGCACCGAGCAGCTTCCGGCCATCCTCAGGGCAGCGTCGGAGCAGGAGGTCGATGAGTTCACCGAGATCAGGAAGCGCGAGCCTGAAATCAAGGAGTCCTGCCACAAGAGGATCGAGCGCCACCGTCTCGACATGAAGCTGGTCGACATCGACCTGCGCCTCGACCAGCAGAAGCTTTCGGTCTACTACACCGCCTCGCACCGCGTCGATTTCCGTGGCCTGGTGCGCGACCTCGCCGGAGACTTCAAAGCGAGGATCCAGATGGTCCAGATCACCACCCGCGAGGAGGCCCGGAGGGCCAACGCCCAGGGGCCCTGCGGCTGCGTACTCTGCTGTTCCAGCTGGATGCAGAAGATCCATGCCAACCCGTTCGCCGAAAAGCCGATGATGCAGGAGGGCGTGGGCGGCGACAGCCATTCGTTCAACACCATCGGCCTCTGCAACCGCCCCAAGTGCTGCCTGAACTTCTCGAAGGGCGACAAGAACGGCCATTCGTGCCGGAACAACGGCTGGCCGGCGGTCGGGACGACCTTCAAGGGACGGGAGGGCGACGCGGTCGTCGAGGGGGTCGATCCGCAGAAGAAGAGCGTCTGGGTCCGGTTCGAGAACGGCCAGAAGCGCCGCCTTTCGCTCGAACAGTACAACTCCCTTGCCGGCAGGAAATGACCGCCGCGAAGTAACCGATCACCATATACAAGCTCCAGCTGCTTCCATGTCGAATACCTTCAAGAGGACCCTCGTCACCACCGCCCTTCCCTACGCCAACGGGCCGGTCCACCTCGGCCACCTCGCCGGAGTCTACCTGCCGGCGGATATCTACGTCCGTTTCAAGCGTCTCTGCGGCGAGGATGTGGTCCATATCGGCGGATCTGACGAGCACGGCGTCCCGATAACCATCACGGCGGACAGGGAGGGGATCACCCCGCAGGATGTGGTGGACCGTTACCACGCCATGAACGCGGACGCCTTCAGGCGCTGCGGCATCTCGTTCGACTACTACGGGCGGACCAGCTCTCCCCGGCACCACGAGACCGCCAGGGAGTTCTTCCTCGACATCGAGAAGAAGGGGATCTTCAGCAGGAAGTCCGAAAAGCAGTTCTTCGACCCGGTCGCCGGGCGCTTCCTCTCCGACCGCTACGTCACCGGCACCTGCCCGATCTGCGGCAGCCCTGAGGCCAACGGCGACCAGTGCGAGCAGTGCGGCACCCACCTGAGCCCCACCGAGCTGATCGAACCGAAGAGCAAGCTCTCCGATGCCACGCCGGAGCTGCGCGAGACGCTGCACTGGTACTTCCCGCTGGGCCGCTTCCAGAAGCAGCTCGAAGCCTACGTCGAGGGGCACAGCGAATCGTGGCGCCAGAACGTGGTCAACTACTCCCGCACCTGGCTCAACCAGGGGCTGGCCGACCGCGCGATCACCCGCGACCTCTCCTGGGGCATCTCGCTTCCCCTCGACGAGGATGAGGCGCAGGGCAAGGTGCTCTACGTCTGGTTCGACGCCGTGCTCGGCTACATCTCCTTCACCAAGGAGTGGGCGGAGCTGCAGGGCGAGGCCGAACGGTGGAAGCGCTACTGGCAGGACCCCGGGAGCCGCATCGTGAACTTCATCGGCAAGGACAACGTGGTGTTCCACACCCTGATGTTCCCGTCGATCCTCATGGCCTGGAACGAGGGGCGGACCGAGGGGCGCTACGAGCTTGCCGACAACGTGCCTGCCTCCGAGTTCATGAACTTCGAGGGGCGCAAGTTCTCCAAGTCCCGCAACTACGCGGTCTACCTCGGCGAGTTCCTCGACCGCTTCCCGGCCGACACGCTCCGCTACAGCATCGCGATGAACTACCCGGAGAACAAGGATACCGACTTCAGCTGGGCCGACTTCCAGAACCGCACCAACGGCGAGCTTGCCGACACCCTCGGCAACTTCATCAAGCGCTCGGTCGACTTCACCAATGCCCGATTCGGCGGTGCCGTGCCCTACGAGGTCACCCCGGAGGAGTGGAACTCCCTCGGCATCGACTGGCAGGAGAGCCTGAGGAGGATCGGCGAGGCCTATGACGGATTCCATTTCCGCGAGGCAACGACCCTGACCATGGAGATCGCCCGGTTTGCGAACCGCTACCTGACCGAGGGGGAGCCCTGGAAGGCGATCAAGGTCGACCCGGATGCCGCGGCCAGGACGATGGCAGTTTCGCTGAACCTCTGCCATGCGCTTTCGGTGCTCTTCCATCCGATCATCCCGGAGACCTGCGACCGGATCCGCGACATGCTCGGCCTGGAGGGTTCGGTCGGCAGCCTTGCCGCACCCGGCTCGCCGGCCTGGGGCACGGCCGTGCTGCCCGCACTGAAGCAGGGCCATCCCCTCAAGGGCTCCTCCGAAATCCTCTTTACCAAGATCGAGGAGCAGGACCTCGCCCCGGAGCTCGAGAAGATCGCCCGCCTGCTTGCCGAGGCCGAGAAGCGCGAAGCCGCCGCGCAGCAGCAGAAGACCGTCTTCAAACCCGAGATCAGCTTCGACGACTTTCAGAAGGTCGACCTCCGCGTCGCCCGGGTGCTCGAGTGCGAACCGGTGAAGAAGGCGAACAAGCTCCTGAAGCTGAAGCTCCAGGTCGGCTCGGAGGTGCGCCAGGTGCTCTCCGGCATCGCCGGGCACTACCGGCCCGAGGAGATGGTGGGCAAGAATGTCGTGCTGGTGGCGAACCTCGCCGAGCGGACCATGCGGGGCGAACTCTCCCAGGGGATGATCCTGGCGATCGAAGGCAACGACGGCACGCTCTACCTCCACGAACCCCAGGGAGATGGAATTATCGGGAACTCCGTGCAATAATCGTTTGTTCTTTAAAGAAATTGTCGTACATTAGAACACTAACATCGTGGGGTGGAGCAATTGGTAGCTCGTCGGGCTCATAACCCGAAGGTTGCAGGTTCAAGTCCTGTCCCCACCACCAGTAAAAGACCGTGCCATGTTGTGCGGTCTTTTTTTTGTTTTTTTTGCAGATCGTGAGCATGAGGACAACTGGGGGGGGGGGAAGTGCCTTTCTGTTTTTCCGAATATGGGGCTTAGAGGTCCTATGAGACGTATGGGACCTATGAGTCAGGGCCCGTCTGAGCTTGCGAATTCTGTAAGCCGTTTGGTTCCTGCCTTTTACTGCTGCTTGCGTTGTATACACCGGATACCCTGCCTTTCCGCCTGCCAGAAGTCGCAGCCCTCCCTGACGGATGCACAGATCTCCAGGTACCTTCCGGAAACCTTCGACATCACCAGCGGATGCCCTTTTCCGGCATCAAGCGCACGGCAGGCCTCATCTTTGCTTGCCCGGCGGGCATGTCCGGTTCCGATCATCGTTTCGGCCAGTTCATCAAGGAATACCGATCCGGTGAATACGGAGCCAGGATGCAGGGGGCGGCAGACGCGTTCGCCAACGGCAAGCGTGCGGGCACCATCGATTGCTGCGATGGCTTCGGTGATCGATACGACGACAGGTTCGAATTCGCAGATCTTCTGAGCAATATGGCTGGCCGCCGGATCGTCGGCAAGACTCTTTGCGCCGATGACGTGCAAAGCCTTTCCGATGCTTTTCAGGATGCGCCCGCTTCCATAATCTTCAAGAGTGCCCATGATTTTCTCCTGTGGGGTGGAGGGTTTTCGCTGTGGCGTGCCAGCAGCACAAGTTACCATTTTTTGGGGGTCGCCGGGCCATTGGCTATTTTGCCGTTGCCCTTTACCGGCTGATGCAACCCCGGTGCATGCCAACAATGCTTGATGCAGCCATGAAGCGAGAGGTCAGGTTCATATCGATCATACTATTCCTGCTGTTGCAGGTTGTGCGTGTTGATGCTGCGCCCTTCCGGTACGGTATCGACATGGTCGCCTCCGGCAACGGGCCCTGTACCTGCAAGGAGTTGAAGGGGAAGCGGGTCGGGTTCATCACCAACGCCGCGGCGCTGAGCGTCAAGGGGGAGCCGTCATGGCGGGCCCTGGTAAGGCGGGGGATCGACCTGAAGTTCATCATGGCGCCCGAGCATGGCTTCTCCCTGGGCGCGGCAGCCGGCCAACGGGTCTCCGATGCCGTTATCGCCGATTCGATCAGGGTCTACTCCCTCTACGGCGCCACGCAGAAGCCGGATCCCGTGCTGCTGCAGCGGATCGACCTGCTGGCGTTCGACCTGCAGGATGTCGGGGCCCGCTGCTACACCTACATTTCGACGATGAAGCTGGCCATGGAGGCGTGCGAACGGGCCGGCACCACCTTCCTGGTGTTCGACCGTCCCAATCCCGTAGCCCCGCTGCCGGCCGCAGGCTTCATGCTTGAGCCGGGGATGGAGTCCTTCGTCGGCGCGGCGGAGATCCCGTTCCTGCACGGCATGACGGTCGGCGAGATCGCCATGTGGCTGCAGCAGACCCGCTTTCCGGGTCTGAAGCTTGAGGTGGTCCGGATGCGTGGCTACAGCCACGGCAGATTCGCGGACGAAATCGAAGGCTTCCGCTTCGTCCCCCCCTCTCCCAACATCAGGGATATCGACACCGCGATCGTCTACCCGGCGACGGTCATGCTCGAGGCGACTGCGGTGAGCGAGGGGCGCGGCACGGACGCTCCGTTCGCCACCATCGGCGCACCCTTCGTCGATCCGGCGATCCTGAAGGCGGAGCTCGACCGCTTCGGCCTGCCGGGAGTCGGGTTCGCCGAAACCACCTTCACCCCCTCCTCGAGCAAGTTTGCCGGACGGAGGTGCGGAGGGGTCCGGATCGGGGTCTCCGACCGGAGGCTGTTCGACCCGTTCAAAACCTCCACGGCCATCCTCCTGAGCCTGCAGAAACTCTACCCGAGGGTGCTCGGCATCGACCGCAATGCGGCCTTTTTCGACCGCCTCGCCGGCACCGCCCGTTACCGGATCATGATTCTGGGGCAGCGCCCGATCGCGGAGATTCTCGAGGCAGCCCGCGCTCCGGTAGCGGCTTTCGAAAAGTCCTGGCCTGACCGTTTCCTCTATCCCTGAACTCCTCCCGAGCGCTCGGCGAGTGCGGTACCCGGTACTCGCCCCGGATCCCCGACGGTGAGAGCAGCACCTGCCAGAGCTGGATCGAGCGCGCCCTGAAGGCGCCGGCGAAGCTTTGCAGGTAATAGTCCCACATGCGCTGGAAGCGGTTGTCGTAGGCGTGCTTGAGTTCGGGCCAACGGTGCCGGAAGTTCTTCCGCCATGCCCGGAGCGTCAGGGTATAGTCGTGGGAGAAGGAGTGCCAGTCCTCGAGCACGAATTGGGGCTCGTAGGCCGGCGCGATCTGGCTGGCCGACGGCAGCATGGAGTTCGGGAAGATGTAGCGCTCAACCCATGGGTCGCCCCAGCGCGACGGGGTGTTGCCGCCGATGGTCTGGACCAGCAGCCGTCCGTCGGGGGCAAGGCAGCGGCGCGCGGTTTCGAAAAGCGCCCGGTAGTTGCGGTGGCCGACATGCTCGAGCATGCCGATCGAGCTGATGCGGTCGAAGGTGCCCTCCAGCTTCCGGTAGTCCATGAACCTGATCTCCACCTCGTGCCCCCTGCAGCGCTGGGTGGCCAGTTCCGCCTGTTCCCTTGAGACGGTGATGCCGACCACCTTCGCCCCATAGTTTTCGGCGGCGAACCGCGCCGTCCCGCCCCAGCCGCAGCCGATGTCGAGCAGGGTCATGCCGGGGCGCAGGCCGAGCTTGTCGAAGACGAGCCGGAGCTTGTTCTCCTGGGCCTTCTCGAGGCTGGTGGCGCCCTGCCAGTATCCGCAGCTGTAGATCATCATCGGGTCGAGCATCGCCCTGAAGAGGTCGTTGCCGGCATCGTAATGGCGTTTGCCGATGGTGAAGGCCCTCGATGGCTTCTGCAGGTTGAACAGCGCCCCCTCCAGCTTCGCCATGGTGCCGGAAAAGGTGGTCAGCCGGCCGTCGACGCGGGATGAAAGGATGCGGAAGAAGAGCCCCTCGATGTCGTCGCAGTCCCACCAGCCGTCCATGTAGGATTCGCCGAATCCCAGGCTTCCCTGAAGCACGGTTTTTCGGAAAAAGCGGGGATCGTGTACCCTGATGTCCCAGGGTTTCCTGCCGTCGATGTCGACGGAGGCGGCTGAGAGGAGCCGTTCGAGGCCCTTCCTGAAGATGTCATGTTGCATTCGAGGCGGTCCGGTTACCGGGGGAGCGGAAAATTCCAGCGGCATGGGGAGCCCGACATCCATAAAATACGGCAAGAGGAGGCTCTTGTCAATGGATGAAAATCACGGCTCGTGGATGGTGAGGGTGTTCGAGGGAGGTATTTGCGGGCTCACGGATTCTTTTTCGGCCGGCCCCGCTTCTTCGGCGCGGCCTCGACGGGCTCGGCCTTGTCTTCAAGAAGTTCCTGCTGCTCCTCCTGCTGATCGTCGTCGATGATGTCGTGGAACGAGTCCCCCGCGCCATCGAACACCTCGTCGGGAAGGATTTCGAGGTCATCGGTGATCTCATCTCCATGTTCATCCTGCTGCGGCCGGGATTTTGCCCGCGGTGTGCGCTTGCCTTTGAGTGCGGGCTCGATGAGCGTCATCACTTCGTTGATCGAGGAGAAGATGTAGAGTTGCTTGTCGAGGTTGGTGAGTTTCAGCAGGTCCTTGATCTGCTGGCAGAGCGAAACGAAGACGGCGAGCCCTTCGGACTGGTTGGCGAGCTGGTGGGCAAGCAGCATCGAACTGATACCGCTCGAATCGATGGCTTTTACCTGTGAGAAGTCGAGGATCAGGTTCCTGCTGCTGTTCCTGCTGACCAGCTGCTGGATCGTCTCCCTGAAGCAGTCGGCATGCCGGATATCGAAGACCACCTCCTCGAGTTTGAGGATGGTCAGCTCCTTTCGGGTCGATACGGAATGTTTCATTGCTGATACTGCTTTTTAACACCTCGGGGTGCAACGCGATCCTGCTGATGAAGGATCCGGCTGTCATGCGACACGACAGGGGTGGGTTCGTTCCGGGATGCGCTTCCGTCCAGGCTTGGGCCATCAGCGAGGATCTCGATCCGTTCGGTTACCGGTTACGTTACCCTGCGGCAGAGCTTTTCTGCCAATCCGTCCATTCCGGTCTTGCTTCCAAGGTAAGCCACCCACTCAACATTAAGCCTATTTTTGAAAAAAGTCAACTGGCGTTTTGCATAATTGCGGGTGTGCTGAGCGATCAGGGCGGTTGCCGCCTGCAGGTCGAAGCGCCCCTCGAAGCAGTCGAAGAGCTCCCGGTAGCCCACGGTCAGCAGTGCATTGATCGAGCCTGCCGCGATCTCTGGCCGGTAATGGTCGTAGAGTTGCCGTGCTTCATCGGCGAGGCCGTCGCGCATCATCTGCCCGCATCTCCGGTCGATCCGGTCGTAGAGGAGCGGTCGGGGCAGGTCGAGGCCGACGACCGTGAACGGCGGCGCATTTCGTGTTGCGGCCGCGGCCTGCCGCAGGGCGGTGACTGTCGTGCCGGAGATTTCGATGATCTCGAGGCTGCGGACCAGGCGCTGGGTCTTGGTGGGGTCGAGGGTGCGGGCCTGCTCCGGATCGATCTGGGCGAGCCGCCGGTAGAGCGCGTCGGCACCGCGGTGTTCGAGTTCGTGCCGGAGCCTGGCGCGGATCTCCTGATCCCCCTGAGGAAGGTCTGCGAACCCTTTCAGGAGCCCTTCGAGGTAGAGGGTTGAGCCCCCGGCGACGATAGCGGGCACCCCTTTGGAGGCGAGGCTTGCGATTCGGGCCAAAGCTTCGGAGGCGAAGTCGCCCGAACTGAAGGGCTCGCCGACCTCACGTTCGTCGATGAAGTGGTGCCTGGCCGCCGCCAGCATCTCCCGGGAGGGTTTCGCGGTGCCGATGTCCATGCCGCGGTAGACCTGGCGGGAGTCGGCGGAGATGATCTCGCCGCCGGTTGCGCTCGCCACCCGGAACGCCAGCTCCGATTTGCCGGAGGCGGTCGGGCCGAGGATCACGAGCACGGGTCTCCTGAGCGTTTCAGGCATGGCAGGGGAGGAATTGCCTGAGGGCCTCGCAGACCTTCGAGACCGGCAGGCCGACCACGTTGTAGTAGCACCCCTCGATGCCACGGACGTAGCAGGCGAGGATCGGGTCCTGGATGCCGTAGGAGCCGGCCTTGTCGAACGGCTGCTGCGTATCGATGTAGCGCCGGATCTCTGCTACGGGCATCGCTTCGAACACGACGACGGTGCGGGCATAACCGGTGATGCTCCGCTCGCCGTTCCTGACCGTGAAGCCGGTAAGCACTTCGTGCGAACGCCCCTGCAGGCTCGACAGCATCGCCATTGCGTCGGCGTCATCGACGGGCTTGCCGAGCGGCCGGCCGTCGAGCACCACCGTGGTGTCCGCCGAAAGGATCACGGCCGATGCCGGATCCGCGACCAGCTCGAGGGAGGCAGCGGCCTTCCTCGTGGAGATCTCCATGACGTTCTCCTCGGCCGTGCGCTTCGGGTCGAAGGTCTCGTCGATGTCGGCGGAGACCGTTTCGAACGGATAGCCGGCCAACGCCAGCAGCTCCTTTCGGCGGGGGGACTGGGAGGCGAGGATGAGCTTCAGCGCACGTTCCATCTCAGTCGAAGGTCTTCCAGTTCCTGCGGGAGAGGTCGCGCCAGATCATGAATCCGGCCGCAGCCGCCACGGCATAGTAGAGCACCGCCGCCATCGGCTCGCCGAAGATCAGCTTGCCGGTGCCGAAGAGCACCGCATAGACCAGCACGATGCCGAAGAACCAGTCGGCGAAGAGCGCCGGGAAGCCGGTATCGGCCTTGACATCCGGCAGGGTTTCTGCGATCGGCTTCCAGAAAACGCCGCCGACCCTCGTGGTGCGGTAGAAGGATTCGAGCCGCGCCCGGTCGGTGGGGGGCGTGAGCCAGGTCACCGCGAGCGTGCAGGCGATGGTGAAGGCGACGATGATGAAGATGGTGTTCGGGAACGTGATCGTCGTGAAGAGCGAGATCGCCGTGTAGGCGACGATCGGCGCCACCATCGAGGTGATCTCGGACCAGGCGTTCAGGCGCCACCAGAACCAGCGCATGATGAGCACGAAGCCGGTCCCGGCGCCGCACTGGATGATGAACTCCCAGGCCCCGGTGATGGTCTTGAGCACGAAGAAGGTGATGTAGAGCGCGAAGAGCGCCGTAATCGCGGTGACTATGCGCGAGACCAGCACGTAGTGCCCTTCGTCGCCGTCCGTCTTGAGGAAGCGCTTGTAGCCGTCGTTGATCAGGTAGCTGGTGCCCCAGTTGAGGTGGGTCGAGAGGGTGGACATGTAGGCCGCGAGGAAGGCGGCGATGAGCAGGCCCTTGAGGCCCGCCGGCAGCACGGCGTTCATGACGTGCACGAATCCGTCCTCCTTCTGGCTGGCCGGCAGGTCCGGGAACATCACCATGCTCACCAGGCCGACGATGATCCACGGCCAGGGGCGGACGCAGTAGTGCGCGATGGTGAACCAGAGGGTCGCCAGGAGCGAGTGCTTCTCGTCCTTGGCGCTCATCATGCGCTGGGCGATGTAGCCGCCGCCGCCGGGTTCGGCGCCCGGATACCATGATGACCACCACTGCACGAAGGCCATCGCCGCGAACGAGGCGAAGGGGAGGGCGTAGGCGCCGGTGGCGCTGCCCGAAGATGCCGCCGTGCTGTCCCAGGTCGGGAAGAAGTCGAACATCCATGAGGGCAGCGCATGCCTGAGGCCGCCCGCTGCGGTGACGGCAGGGGAGTCCATGGCAAGCACGGCGAGCACGATGCAGCCTCCCATGGCGATGATGAACTGCACCGCGTCGGTGATCGAGACGCCCCAGAGGCCCGACATGCCGGAATAGACCGCCGTGAAGACCACGAGGGCGACGATGGCGATCTCGGGGTTCAGGCCGGGGATCATGATCCTGATGATCTTGAACATGGCCAGGTTGACCCAGCCGATGATGACGGCGTTGATGAAGAGGCCGAAATAGACCGCCTTGAATCCCCTGAGGAAGGTTGCCGCACGGCCGCTGTAGCGAAGCTCGATGAACTCGAGGTCGGTCAGGATGTTGGCGCGCCGCCAGAGCCTGGCGAAGAAGAAGACCGTGAGCATGCCTCCCGAGACGAAGGTCCACCAGACCCAGTTGCCGGCAATGCCGTTGCGTGCCACGAAGCCAGCCACGGCCAGCGGCGTGTCCGCGGCGAAGGTGGTGGCGACCATGCCGGTCCCGGCGATCCACCAGGGGAGCTGACGGCCGGAGAGGAAGAACTCGCCGGTATTTTCGGAGGCCCTGCCGGAGAAGTAGAGCCCGACGACCAGGGTCAGGAGCATGTATCCGGCGATGAACGCCCAGTCGAGAAGGGTGAGTTGCGCCATTTCTTGGGAGTATCGGGTGATCGAGGGGGTGTTTCGGTTTCTTGGGAGTCCGGAAAGAACAGGTCGGGACAGGCCTTATGGGTCGAATAGGTCAAAATAGGAATTACATGTTCCCCCTCTCCGACCTATCCGACCTGTGTTTCCGGTTGATCCTCAGCAGCGGGAGAGGTCGAGGAAGCTCTGGTAGCGGTCCTCGATCTCGAGCAGGTCGAGGTTGCTGAAGCGCTCGGTCCCGAACTGCTCGACGCAGAAGCTCGCCATGGCGCTGCCGTAGAGCACCGCCTTGCGCATCTCCGCATCGTTGATCTCTCCGCAGCGGGAGAGGTGGCCGATGAAGCCGCCCGCGAAGGTGTCGCCGGCGCCGGTGGGGTCGAAGATCGACTCGAGCGGGAAGGCCGGTGCGGAGAAGATGCCGCTGTCGGTAAAGAGCAGCGCGCCGTGCTCGCCTTTCTTGATGATCAGGGTTTTCGGGCCCATGGCGCGGATGATGCGTGCGCTCCTGACCAGGTTCGGGTCGCCTGAGAGGAGGCGGGCCTCGCTGTCGTTGACGATGAAGACGTCGACGCGCTCAAGCACCTTCTTCAGCTCTTCGGGCTTGCCCTCGATCCAGAAGTTCATGGTGTCGCAGATCACCAGGTCGGGCTTCTCGATCTGGTCGAGCACCTTGACCTGCAGCTCGGGGTCGATGTTGCCGAGGCAGACGAATTTCGAGTCGCGGTACTTCTGCGGGATGTGCGGATCGAAGTCGGCGAAGACGTTCAGCTGCGTGTCGAGCGTGTCGCGGGTGTTCATGTCGTAGTGGTAGCGGCCGGCCCAGCGGAAGGTCTTGCCGGTCTCTACCTTCTGGATCCCCGTGGTGTCGATCTCCTTCGAGTGCAGCAGGCTGAAGTGCTCGTCGCCGAAGTCGGAGCCGACGACGCCGACCATCCTGACCGGTTCGGTGAAGTAGCTCGCCGACAGGGCGATATAGGTCGAGGAGCCGCCGAGGGTGTTGTCTGAACGGCCGAAGGGGGTTTCGATGTCGTCGAAAGCGAGCGAGCCGACGATGAGGAGTGACATGGTGGATCGGGTTTTGAGGGTTGGTTTCATTACATAATGGTTATTCGGCAGCCTGACGGGGCAGTTCGAACAGGATGCATTGCCCGGGCTCGAAATCGAGGGCGAGGCGGTGTTCCGCCACCTGCAGCTTCCGGCCGCCGATCAGCTCGTCGAGCTCCATCGAAGCCTGTCCGAACTCCATCGTCGCGGAGACGCGGTCGTGCAGGTTGCTGTTGCCGGCGAAAATAAGGGATTTTTCCCCGGATTTCCGCATGACGCAGAGAATCGCCGGATCGGAGATGTAGGGCTGGGCGATCGAGCCCTGGTCGCCGCACCTGACCAGGTCGAGGTAGCGGGCCCTGATGTCGAGCACCCTCCTGATCTCCGGGCAGAGCGGGTCGAGGCCGTTGCCGCCGGCCCAGTCGTAGGCGCCGGGGGCGAAGAGCGGCAGGCTCTCGGCAGGGAAGCGCTGCCGGTCTTCGTCGGTGAAGTTGAGCCCGAGGTTCACCGGGTGCCACTCGCACAGCTCCATACCGGAGTGGATGAAGGGCATGGCCGGCAGGATCGCGCCGAGGGTGAAGAGGAAGAGCGAACGGCGCCGCCCGGCCTCCTGGCCCGCGAGACCGTGGCAGACCCTCGGGGTGTTGTGGTTCTCGCCGGTCGCGAAGAACGGGATCGCCACTCCGTTCCGGTTCAGGAAGTTCAGCAGCCCCTTGATGTACTGGACGTCGTGGATGACGAAGGGGAGCGAGCCGAAGACCGCGTCGAAGCCCTCCTCCTTCAGCTTCGGCGAGGGGTCGAAGTTCTCGTCCCAGAAGGTGAAGTCCGGCCTCGCCTCGCGTGCCCTTGAGACGATTTCGGCCTTCAGCGCAGGCGGCAGGGCGTGGCCCATGTCGATCATGGCGCCGTCGATGGCGTAGCGCTCCTGGCAGCGGGGGATGATCCCGGCAATCTCCTCCCAGAGCGGCTCGTTCCGCGTCTCGGGGCGGTCGAGCGCCTCGTCGTACATCCGGATCGTGTTGTAGGCGATATAGTTGAACCCCGGATGCCGGTGCATCTTCAGGTAGGCTACATCGGTCCATGGCGGCTGCTGGTCGTCCGGCGGCCAGTCGGAGAAGGCGCTGGCGACGTGGCATCGGGCTCCGTCCGCGGTGGTGCCCGTCAGGGCTCCGTCCGATACCTCGACCGAGACGGGGGGCCCGGTGAAGCGGTTCCTGTACGCCCCGTCCGGCGCCGGCAGGTCGCGCAGGTCGTGTTTGTCCACTTTTTCGTAGATTTCCGCCAGGGTCTCCTGGCCGAATCCGGGCGGCCCATACGGTGCCGCATCAGGCTCCTCGCGAAGCCAGTAGAACCAGTCGGGGTGTTCGACGGCCCAGTCGCTGTCGACCGAAGCGGTCCTGAAGACGAATTCGAAGACGACGCGCATGCCAAGCCGGTGGGCGGCTTCGACGAAGGCCTCGAGCTGGGTTTCGAGCGGCAGGCCAAGCGCCGGTTCGCCGAGCATCGGGTCGAGTTCGGTCGGGTTCTTCACGGCGTAGGGGGAGCCGAGCAGCCCCTTGCGGTTGTGCATGCCGATCGAGGTCAGCGGCAGGAGGTAGACCGTGTTGGCGCCGAGCCTCCGCATGTAGGGGAGCATCGCGATCGCCTTGAGCAGGGTGCCGGTCTCCCTGAAGCCTCCGGCGACGGGTTCGATGCCGATCGAGCCGTCACCGTTATGGTCGAAGGCCGCCCCGAGCCGGACGAAGAGGTTGTAGACCACCGCCTCCGAGGTCCAACCGGGCGCCGATCCTGGCCTGATCGCCTCGGCTTCGGGTGTCGACAGGATCCCTTCGATGATTCCGGCGTAATACTCCGGCGGGTTCACCAGGGAACTTCCCGTTCCGCCTCCGCGCCAGAGGTTCGGTACGGCATAGGTTTCCGGGCAGGCCACGCCGGCGGCCCTCCGGAGCGATTCGAGCAGGCGTGCGAGGGATGGTGTCGTCAAACTGATGGCGGTTGGTATGGTGGATGAAGCAGCAAGATAACTATTATAGATGGACAAGGGCAACAATCATACGGACGGGATCATGAGGAAGGTCAGGATCGATATCGAATACGACGGCACCGGCTTCTCCGGATGGCAGCGCCAGGGGCCCGGGATCGAGACGGTCCAAGGGTCGATCGAGTCGGTGCTCGGCAGGATCCTCCAGGAGGAGGTGGCCATCGACGGCGCCGGCCGGACCGACCGCGGCGTCCATGCGAGGGGGCAGGTGGCCAGCTTCGCCACGGCGTCGCCGATGCCGTTGCCGAGGCTCATGCATTCGGCGAACTCCCTGCTGCCGGATACGGTGCGGCTGACCCGCATCGGGACGGTTCCGCCGGAGTTCCATGCCCGCTTCTCGGCCGTGTCGAGGGAGTACCGCTACTTCCTGGTCGAGGCCCCCTCGGCAATCGACGGCCGTTTCGCCGGATGCAGCCGGGGCCGGGTGGATCTTGCCGCGATGAACCGTCTGGCGGCGATGCTCGCGGGGGTCCATGACTTCGCCGCCTTCTCGAAGGAGGACCCACTGGAGAAGGGCTGCCTCTGCACGGTGGCCCATGCGGGTTGGTACCGTTACGGGCGGTTCCTCGTCTTCCGGATCGAGGCCAACCGCTTCCTCAGGAGCATGGTGCGCTTCCTGGTCTCCGGGATGGTCGGCGCGGGAGCCGGCCGGTTCCCCGAAGGAGCGTTCGTTTCGATGCTCGAGGGCGGGGAGCGGCCGCTCAGGATGGTTCCCGCCGACCCCGCCGGCCTGTTCCTGTGGAAGGTGGGGTATGAAGGCAATGGATAATGGATAATGGATAATGGATAATGGATAATGGATAATGGATAATGGAGGGAGG
>OMIK01000084.1 GCA_900299075.1 Chlorobi bacterium Chlorobi_1 | reverse complement strand
CGCCGAGAAGGATGACGTCGGCAAGCTCAATGTCCTGGGCAAGGGGCGCTCGAACTCCGAGGGGCTCCACCGGGCGACCGTCGTGAACATCAACAAGACCGTCGACGCCATCAGGAGGGCCGTCGCCGACGCCGAGCGCGAGTCCTCAATCAGGATCAAGGGGGTCAACGTCGGCATCTCCGGGGCCCACGTCCACTGCATCTACAGCAACTCCGAAATCAGCGTCAACCAGACCGGCATCGTCAACGAATCCGACGTCAAGCGCTTCCTCGAGAAGGCGAAGACCAATATCCGCTACCTCGACATCGACCACGAGATCATCCACGTCATCCCGCAGGAGTTCATCGTCGACGACCAGGAGGGGGTGCTCGACCCGATCGGCATGGCCGGCACGATCATGCGCGGCAGCGCCTACATCGTCGTCGGGCTCCGGACCAAGATCCGAAACATCAAGCAGTGCATCGAGAAGGCCGGCCTCGAGGTCAGCGCCATGACCTTCGAGCCGGTGGCGTCCGGCCTGGCCGTCATGAAGGAGACCGAGAAGAAGAGCGGCGTGGTCGTGATCGACATCGGCGGCGGCACCACCGAGGTGGCCATCTACATCGACGGCGCGATCCGCTACTCCGAGGTGATCAAGGTCGCGGCCAACGATGTGACGCATGACGTCGCCTACGGCGTCAAGGCGCTCAACGACGTGGCCGAGGAGGTCAAGATCCGCTACGGCTGCGCCAGAACGAAGTCGATGGGCGACGACGAGGAGATCGTGATCGACGGTATCGAGGGGCGGCCGAGCAAATCCTTTCCGAAGAGCTCGCTGACCGTCATCATCGAGGCGCGCATGATGGAGATCTTCGAGCTGGCGCGCGACATCGTCAGGCGCTCCGGCTACTACGAGTACCTCAACGCCGGCGCGATCATCACCGGCGGTGGCTCGCTGCTGCCCGGCACCGAGGAGCTGGCCAGGGAGATCCTCGGCCTCGATGTCAGGATCGGCTACCCCGAAGGGGTCTCCGGCGGCATCAAGGAGTCGATCAACAACCCGATGTACGCCACGGTCATGGGGCTGGTCGCGCACTCGCTGCAGAACAGCGTCTACCAGGAGGCCGTCAGCACCGCACAGGCGGTCCGCATCGACGTCGAACCCGTCCGGCAGCCCGAATCCGTCCAGGAGCCCGTCGCGGCCAAGGAGCAGCCGAAACAGAAGCCCAGGAAAGAGGATCCTGCCGCCAGCGGCAAATGGGTCAAGAAGCTGACCGACTTCTGGAACCAGCTATAACGACATCACAACAGGAAAGAGAAAGGGGATCGGATATCATGGCATTTGAACTTGACCCGGGGCTGTTCGACAGCGACCAGGGGGGCGGCGTCTGCATCAAGATCGTCGGTGTCGGAGGCTGCGGCGGCAATGCCGTGAACAACATGATCGACAGGAAGATCAGCGGCACCGAGTTCGTTGTGCTGAACACCGACCGGCAGGCGCTGCTGAACTCGAAGGCCCAGCTCAGGGTCCAGATCGGCAAGAAGGCCACCAACGGCCTCGGCGCCGGCGCCGACCCTGCGAAGGGGCGGCAGGCCGCAGAGGACGACCGGGAGATCATCGCCCAGCAGCTGCGCGGGGCGGACCTCGTCTTCATCGCCGCCGGCATGGGCAAGGGCACCGGCACCGGCGCCGCGCCCGTCGTCGCCTCCATCGCCCGCAACATGGGCATCCTCACCATCGGTGTGATCACCAGGCCCTTCAGCTTCGAGGGGCAGATCAAGTCCCGCATCGCCGACAGCGGCATCGCCGAGCTCCGCAAGTACATCGACACCCTCATCGTCGTCGAGAACGAGAAGATCCTCAGCATCGCCGAGGAGGGGGTCAGCGCCACCGAGGCCTACAACATGGCCAACGACGTGCTTTACCGCGCTGTCAAGGGGATCGCGGACATCATTACCCGCCATGGCCACGTCAACGTCGACTTCGCCGATGTCCGCAGCATCATGCAGGGGGCCGGGGACGCCGTCATGGGATCGGCCGCCGTCGCCGGCGAGCGCCGTGCCCTCAAGGCCGCCTCCGACGCTATCAACAGCCCGCTCATGGACGGCATCTCGGTCCGCGGCGCCAAGGGGGTCCTGGTCAACATCACCGGCGACGTCACCATGCGCGACATGTCGGACGCCATGAACTTCATCGAGGAGCAGGTCGGCAGCGAGGCGAAGATCATCAACGGCTACGTCGACGAGCCCCAGGTCTCCGGCGAGATCCGCGTCACGGTGATCGTGACCGGCTTCAAGCGCAAGGAGCCGGGCGAGGAGCCCCGCCCTGCGGTGCAGACTGGCACCAAGGAGCAGCGGGGCGTGAGGCCTGCCACGGCCGCCGGCCCCGTCAGGCCCAATCAGCCGGTCGGTTTCCAGGAGACCCCTGCCGAGGACCTCAGGATCCCTGCGTACATCCGGAAGAACCTGGCGATCAACGAGCCCTCGGAGTTCGCCGGCGGACGCATCCCGGGCGCAGCCAGGCCCGTGGCGCCCTCGGGCGACGAGGACGAGCAGATCATGAAGGATCAGCCCGACACCCCGGCCTACCTGCGCCGGAAAAACGGAGCTTCGCTCCAGTAGGCATTTGTTTTGCGAGGCGGGAGCCCCGGAGCCAGCCATTCCCGCCCCTGCTTCCTGTTCATTGACTCCAGCTGCCGGTTTATGTGCACTCAGGAGCGGTTTCGCCAGGCGGACCCCCGGAGGGGGGTGCCGGCAGGAACCGTTCTCCACAAGGAGTGTTCGATATGCGTTATCCGATGATATCGGCGGAAGAGGCCGTCATGGCCATCAAGTCCGGCGACAGGGTCTTCCTCCAGACCGCCGCGGCGACCCCGGCGAAGCTTGTTAAGGCGATGGTCGGCAGGGCATCCTCCCTGAAGGATGTCGAGATCGTCAGCCTGCACACCGAGGGCGACGCCCCTTACGTCAGGCCAGAGTACCACGGCATCTTCCGCCTCAACGCCTTCTTTGTCGGCAGGAACGTCCGCTCCGCCGTCCAGTGCGGCGACGCCGACGCCATGCCCATCTTCCTCAGCGACGTGCCCTCGATGTTCTACAACGATATCATGCCGCTCGACGTCGCCCTGGTGCACGTCTCGCCGCCCGACCGCCACGGCTTCTGCTCGCTCGGCGTCTCGGTCGACGTTACCCGCGCCGCCGTCCACACCGCAAGGCACGTCATCGCCCAGGTCAACCCGCACATGCCCCGCACTCATGGGGAAGGGCTGCTCCACGTCAGCAAGATCAGCGCCCTCGTCGAGTCCGACGAGCCCCTGCCCGAGTTCCCGCCGCATCCGCTCAGCGACGCCGAGCTCAGGATCGGCCAGTACATCGCCTCCATCGTCGAGGACGGGGCCACCCTGCAGATGGGCATCGGGGCCATTCCCGACGCCACGCTCGCCGCGCTCGGCAACCACAAGGACCTCGGCGTCCACTCCGAGATGTTCTCCGACGGCGTGGTCGACCTGGTCGAAAAAGGGGTCATCACCGGCCGCTACAAGAAGACCCACAACGAGATCATCGTCGCCAGCTTCCTGATGGGCTCCCGCAAGCTCTACGACTTCGTTGACGACAACCCCCTCGTCGAGATGTTCCCTTCCGACTACATCAACGACACCCGCGAGATCCGGAAGAACCCCAAGGTCGCCGCCATCAACAGCGCCATCGAGATCGACATGACCGGGCAGGTCTGCGCCGATACCATCGGCACGAAGCACTTCTCCGGCGTCGGCGGCCAGATGGACTTCATCCGCGGAGCCGCGCTTTCGCCGGGCGGCAAGCCCATCATCGCCCTGCCATCCGTCACGGCCAGGGGGGAGTCGAGGATCGTGCCGCAGCTCCGGCCCGGCGCCGGCGTCGTGACCACCCGCGCCCACGTGCAGTACGTCGTCACCGAGTACGGCATCGTCAACCTCTTCGGCAAGAACTTCCGCCAGCGCATCGAGGCGATGGCCAGCATCGCGCACCCCGATTTCCGCGAGGAGATCATGCGCCGGGGCCATGAGCTCTTCGGCAGGAAGAGCATCTGCCCCGAGTGACGCCATCTTTTCCGGGGAGGGGCCGTTGCCCTTTCCCCGGGAAAATCGTTATTTGAATAGGTAGTGCGGAGTACAGGCCCCCCTCGCAAACAGCCCGGCGGCCGCTGCCGGGGCAACCACAGGAGATGCCATGTTGTCGAGCCTTTCGAAACTCACCCCCGAACAGATCGCGGAGATCCGCTCCCTCGAGCAGAAGCTGGGCAAGACCCTGCTCTCCTTCACCGGCTACGACGTCGTCGACGACCTCTCTGCCGAGGACCTCACCCTCCTGAGGGCCCTCGAGGAGAAGCTCGGCACCATGCTCATCGCCGTCAGGGAGATCAGCGGCAAATCCTGAGCCTTCCGGAAAGCTACCGGTAACCGCCGGGCGTCCGGGTCCGGTCGGTATCCCTTCGTTCGTCCTGATCCCGCTGTTCCCGATCATCGCGCCGCCGGTGGTCGTCCCGGTCGCGTCGGGCAAGATAGGGGTCGCAGGCTGTGGCGGACAGCAGCAGCAGGATGGCAAGTGCTTTTTTCATCGTTTCCTCCTGTATCAATCGTTGGTGCATCCATGACAAAACCGACCCTGGGGGGCCCTGGATATGATACGTCGTTCCTGCAGAAAACTTTCGTTCAGCCGGCAATCCCTCGTCCAGGCCGCAACATCCGCCTGACACGTGAATCTGTTCCGGCGCACCTTCCGGTATCCGGCGACGGCCATTCGCGGTCGTGCCGTGCCGGCAAGATCCTGTAACCCATACCACCCCTGCCGTGGAAAACGACAACCGGCGACTCGCCCCCTCCTGTACCGATTGCGGCCTGCTGAACTGCTACCGGCGCGAGGCCCGGTTCCCGGAGTTCTGCCCGGGGGAGGGGGCGGCTGGGGGGATGCTCTGGGAGGCGATGCGGCAGTGCTGCGACGAGGGGGCCGAGGCACGGGTGGCGGGTGTCGCCGCCGAAGTGGAGGGGCGCTTCTATTCGAAGCTGGCGAGGGTCGAGGAGACGGTGAAGTTCGCCCGGCGGCTCGGGGCGAAGCGGATCGGGCTGGCGACCTGCGTAGGGCTGATCGAAGAGACGAGGATCTTCAGCCGCATCCTGAACGCCAACGGCTTCGAGCACAAGGCGGGCTCTGCAAGGTCGGATCGGTCGACAAGGCGGAGGCGGGCATCCCCGAGGAGCTGAAGCTCAAGCCCGGCGGGTTCGAGGCGATGTGCAACCCGATCCTCCAGGCGAAGATGCTTGACGGGTGGGGCGCCGACCTGAACGTGGTGATCGGCCTCTGCGTGGGGCACGATGCCCTCTTCTGCCGCTATTCGGAGGCGTTGGTGACGACGATGGTGGTGAAGGACCGGGTGCTGGGCCACAACCCGGCAGCCGCGCTCTCTACGGCGGGCTCCTACTACAAGCGGGTCATGGAGCCCCGGGGCTGAGCTCGTCAGGGTTCAGCAGGCCGCCCTGACGCCGATGATGGCGAGCATGCGCCCGGTCTTCCCGTGGTCGCGCCGGTAGGAGTAGAAGAGGCTTCGGTCGCGCGAGGAGCAGAGGGCGGAACGTTCGATACGGCCGGCGGGGATGCCCGCGGCGAGGAGCTGGTCGCGGTTTGCCGCCGAGAGGTCGAGCAGGGATTTGCCGTCGCCGCCGGGCGATGGCTCGAGGTATCGGGCGTCGAACCTGGCGGCGACCTCGCCGCCGACTTCGTAGTTCTCCCCCGATATTCCCGTGCCGACCCAGGCGAGGCAGGCTTCGGGGCGCGTGCCGAAGGCTTCGGCCATGGCGTCGAGCGTCTTGGTCGCAATCTCGCCGACGGTGCCCTGCCAGCCGGCGTGGATGGCGGCTGAGGCGCGGTGTCCGGGATCGTGGATGAGGAGGGGGTAGCAGTCGGCCGTGCCGATGGCGAGGTAGATGCCGGGGGTGTCGGTGACGAGGGCGTCGAAGCCGCTGACGTTGCCGGGTTTGTCGATCCTGCAGATCTCCGTTCCGTGTACCTGGACGGTGCGGATGAGGTTGCCTGCCGGAATGCCGAGGCGGCGGCAGATGATGGCGTGGTTCAGCGTAACGTTCGAGGGATCGTCGTCGGTATTGGTCCCGAGGTTGAGCGATCCGAAGGGTTCGGGGCTCACGCCCCCTTTCCGGGTCGTCTGGAGGGCGACGAGGCCCGGGCATCCACGGAAGATCTCCGGTTCGATCAGGACGGGGGCTTCGGGTGTGGCCATTGCGGATGATGATTGGTGCTTACGGTGGCTCGTCAGCTAAAATAGGCTAAATGCGCATCTGCTTGCAAGTGGGCGTGGCGTGCTGCCGAGGCAAGGGTTCCGCTCCTGTGGTTTCACTGAAGCCCCTGAACTCCCGGTCAACATTCCTTTCTCGCGCAATAACGCCGGGAAGTAGTATCTTTACCGTCAAACCACGACTGGAGCAGGATCCATGAAAATACTTGTCATCGGCGGAGCGGGCTACATTGGCAGCCATGTGGCGCGGGAGTTCCTCGACCGGGGCTACGAGGTCACGGTGTTCGACAACCTGTCGACCGGGAGGGAGGAGAACCTCTTTCCGGAGGCGGAGTTCGTCCTGGGCGACATCCTCTGCGAACCCGAGCTTGCCGAGGTGATGGCGCGGGGATTCGACGGGTGCGTGCACCTGGCGGCCCTCAAGGCGGCCGGCATCTCCATGCAGCGGCCGGAGGAGTACTCGGTCACCAATATCTGCGGAACGATCTCGGTGCTCAACCAGGCGGTGGCGTGCGGCATCCGCTGCATGCTTTTCTCCTCATCGGCGGCCATCTTCGGTTCGCCGCAGTACCTGCCGATCGACGAGGGGCACCCGAAGGAGCCGGAGAATTACTACGGTTTCACGAAGCTCGAGGTGGAGCGCATCCTCGAGTGGTACGACCGTCTCAAGGGGCTCCGGTTCGCGGCGGTAAGGTATTTCAACGCTGCCGGTTACGATGTCGCAGGGCGCATCGGCGGCCTTGAACGGAACCCCGAGAACCTCCTGCCCATCATCATGGAAGCGGCGCTCGGCGTCAGGCCGGGGCTCTCGGTCTTCGGTGACGATTACCCGACCAGGGACGGCACCTGCATCCGCGATTACGTGCATGTCGGCGACCTTGCCGAAGCGCACGTCACCGCCTTCGAGTACGTGGTGAAGCACGGCAGGAGCCTCTCGGTCAATCTCGGCAGCGAGTCGGGGGTCTCCGTGCTCGAGATGCTCGAGCATGCGCGGCGCATCACCGGCCGGCCGATCCCTGCGACGATCGCCCCGAGGCGGGCCGGTGACCCGGCCAACCTTGTCGCTTCGTCCGCCAGGGCTCGGGAGCTGCTGGGCTGGGTGCCCAGGTACAGCGATGCGGCGACGCTGGTCGAGTCGACCTGGAGGGTCTATCGGCGCGTTTACGAGGAGCAGGGAACTCTGTAAAAGGAGCCGGATCATGTTAGGCAATGACGGGAAAAAGGATAAATTCACTGACCAGATCGGGAGCTCCGCAAGGGCGCTCTCCGATTACTTCGGCATTGGCCTGCAGATCGCGGCGAGCTTCGCCTTCTTCGTGTTCCTCGGTTACCTGGGCGACATGAGGTTCGGCACATCGCCCCTGCTGATGCTTGCCGGGGTGCTGGTGGGCATGGTGGGCATGGGCCTGGTGCTCATGAAAACCGTGCAGAAGGCGAACCGGGAGCACGACAGCCGCACCCGAAGCCGTTGAATCCCCAACCGAAGATCGAGAGTTATGAAGCCGTTGTTTGATTTTCTACTAAAGTTATTTATCTTGTCCGTCATTTTATGGGGGGTGGTGTACTGGGGATATACGAAATATCCCGTTGATCTGGCTTCCGTTTTCACGGCCTGGATCATGGTAGCCGCCAATGCCCTCGCAGGATACATGCTCTTTGAATTTGCGTTCGACAAGGAATCCCGGGTGTTCACGCTGGTCGTTTTCGGCGGCGTCGCCATGAGGCTGCTCCTCATCATGGCCATCGTGCTCGTAGTCAATCTGCTCCACCTGGTCAGGCCCATCGATTTCGCGGTGTCGTTCATTTCATTTTACTGCATCTATCTGGTCGTCGAGATCCTCGGCTACCAGAAGAAGAATCAACTGAAAAAAAACGCTGCAAGAAACGGATAATCGTTATGCGAGTTAAAGCGATTTCAAAAATCCTGGCACTGGTCGTGCCTGTCCTCCTGAGCCTGAACAGCCACGTGTTCGCTGTCACCGCGCAGGAAGTGGCCCCGGTCAGGGAGACCGCAACCGCAGCGGCGCCGGAAACACCGGCAACCGTCGCAGCACCTGAAGCGGCAGCGCCTGCAGAGGCGACCGCTCACGAAGCCGAGGGCGAAGAGAAGCCCGGCGAGGTGATCATGCACCACATCCTTGACAACCGCGTCTACGCATTCGAGCCTTTCGGCGAGATCCACCTCCCCGAGATCGCCGCCAAGCCCTTCGGCATCGATATCTCCCCGACCAAGCATATCGTCATGGTCTGGCTTGCCTGTGCAGTGCTGCTTCTTGTCGGCCTTGCCGTTGGCTCCACCTACAGGAACATGTCCTCGAAGCAGGCTTCGAAAGGCTTCGCTGGTGCCATCGAGGCGCTGGTCGATTTCATCAGGACCGACGTTGCCAAGTCGAACATCGGCCACGGCTACGAGAAGTTCGTGCCGTTCCTCGTGACGGTCTTCTTCTTCATCCTCATCTGCAACCTGCTCGGCCTGATCCCTTACGGCGCTACCGCCACAGGAAACATCAACGTCACGCTGACCCTCGCGCTCTTCACCTTCGTCATTACCCAGGCCGCCGCCTTCAAGGCGCAGGGCGTCGTCGGCTACGCAAAGCACCTGACCGCAGGCACCCACTGGTCCCTCTGGATCATCATGATCCCGATCGAGCTTATCGGCCAGTTCACCAAGCCGTTCGCACTGACCATCCGACTCTTCGCGAACATGACGGCCGGCCATATCATTATCTATAGCCTTATTTTCATCGCCTTCATCCTGAAGAGCTATATCGTTGCGGCTGCCGTTTCGGTGCCGTGCGCGATCTTCATCTACCTCCTCGAGCTGTTCGTCGCCTTCCTGCAGGCCTTCGTGTTCACGATGCTGTCTGCCCTGTTTATCGGCCTTGCGACCGCTCACGAAGGGCATGACGACCACGCTGTCGAAGGGGCGCACCACTGAGATTCGCCTTGATGTCATGGAATTGAAAAAGAAATCGTATTTTCTAAGTTCTTAAGCTATTTTTCAGAACCGCTACAAAAGGTAGCATTCGCTTTATACAAACAATAAACGGAGGCAATTCAAAGATGGAAGGTTTGGGTTATTTAGGTGCCGGTATCGGCGCCGGTCTGGCAGTTATCGGCGCAGGTCTCGGTATCGGCAACATCGCTGCTTCCGCAGCAGAAGGTACGGCCCGTCAGCCTGAAGCTACTTCTGATATCCGCACCACCATGATCATTGCAGCAGCTCTTATCGAAGGTGTTGCTCTGTTCGGTGAGGTTATCTGCGTTCTGCTCGCCCTGAAGTAATCACTTCTGCCATAGCTTAATCCGTCTGCAGCATCCTTGAGTCGCTGCAGACGGTTTTTTTCAATTCGATTAAAGAACAGCGTTCATGCTTACGTCAGGGATCATTCTGCTCGAAGGCGGTCTCCTCAATCCGAATCCGGGACTTATTTTCTGGACCGCTATCTCTTTCCTCATCGTGATGCTCATCCTGGGCAAGTTCGCGTGGGGCCCGATCGTTTCGATGCTCGAGGAGCGTGAGAAGGGAATCCAGTCGGCTATCGACCGCGCACACTCCGCGAAGGATGAAGCCGAAACGATCCTGAAGAAAAACAAGGAACTTCTGGCCAAGGCTGATGCCGAAGCCGACCGTATCGTCAGGGAAGGCAAGGAGTACGCCGACAAGGTCCGCTCCGAGCTCACCGAGAAAGCCCAGCAGGAATCCCAGAAGATGATCGCTGCGGCCAAGGATGAAATCGAACAGGAGAAGCGCCGCGCGCTCGACGAGCTCAGGAACGAGGTCGCCGATATGGCGGTCAAGGGCGCTGAAAAGATCATCAAGGCCTCGCTCGACGCCGACAGGCAGAAGGCTGTGGTCGAAGATATGATCAAGGAATTAGCCGCATCGCGTAACTGAATAAACTCCGGAACTATGTCAACTGCAATCGCAAGCCGCCGATACGCTTCAGCACTGCTGGATGTCGCCGTCGAGGGCAACTTTCTGGAGACGGTTACCGCTGACCTGCAGCAGATCCAGGAGGTCATCACCGGCAGCCGTGAGCTGCAGATGGCGCTCAGGAGCCCGCTGATCAAGGGTGATCACAAGGCTCGCATCCTCGCCGAGATTTTCGGCGGCAGGATCTGCGACAAGACGATGACCTTCCTCAGGCTGCTTGCGCACAAGAAGAGGGCGAATCTTGTTTCCGAGGTGGTTTCCGAGTTCAGCTCCCTCCTCGACGAACGCAACGGTTACCTGAACGCAGAGGTGAAGAGTGCCGTGAAGCTCTCCGACGAGCAGGCCAAGGAGCTGGTCAACGGCCTTTCGACCAGGACCGGCAAGAAGATCCGCGCGAAGATGTCGCTCGACGAGTCGCTCATCGGCGGTTTCACCGTCAAGATCGGCGACACGATCCTCGACGGCAGCGTCAGCCACCAGCTGCAGCTGCTCAGGAGATCGCTCTCCGCAGCGAGCGTCTGACCGGAATCGATATACCAGAAAAAGCCTGCCGCGAAGCAGGCTTTTTTTTGTGCCGAACACGAAAATTCGTATCATACACCTTGAGTTTACGGGGCTTTAGCTCAGTTGGTAGAGCGTCTCGTTCGCAATGAGAAGGTCAGGGGTTCGACTCCCCTAAGCTCCACAAGTCAAGCCCGGCCTGCCAAGCAGGCCTCCCGGCATACCGGTCCCGCCTCATCCCGCGAAAGCGGCGGGAGCCCTCCCGCTAACCAAGCTTTAAGGATTTCTCCATGCCTCACTCGAATTCAGGCTCGCCGTTCCGCAGGTTGTTCGTCGCCATGCTCGGTGTGACCATGCTGCTCTCGGCCTGCTCATCGTCGAAGGATGCCGTCGACAAGGATCCGGTCGAGGCACGCTACCGGCAGGCCATGGCGGATATGGACAAGCGGAAGTATGACAATGCGATCCTCAAGCTCGAGGGGCTGATGTTCACCACGAGGGCCACCCCGCTCGAGGACAAGGTGCTGCATTCCCTTGCCTCGGCCTACTTCCAGACCAGGCAGTACCTGCTTTCGGCCGAGATCTACCGCCGCCTTCTCCAGCAGACTCCGGATTCTCCCTTCGCGAAGGATGCACAGTACCAGCTCGCCAGGTCCTATGAGAAGCTCTCTCCCCATTTCGAGCTTGACCAGGAGTATACGGTCAATGCGATCAACGAGTTCAGGAACTACCTGGACCAGTATCCGGCACCGGAGTCGGCGCGTGTCGCAGGGGACGTCGAGACCTATCGTGAACTGCTGAAGCTGAAGCCGGACAACGCGCAGTACAAGGCGAAGTACGATGCGGCCATGGCCGAGCTGGCCGAACAGGAGCCGGCCAGGTACGCAGCCTCGGCCATCGGGGCGCTCCGCGAGAAGCTCGCGCACAACCGTTACTCCATCGCGACCCATTACGCAAAGCTCAAGAAGTACCGGCCGGCGGCGATGTACTTCGACCAGGTGATCGCCAGCTACTCCGACACGATCTGGAACGAACCGGCCTGGATGGGCAGGATCGACATGGCGGTCAAGCGGAACAAGTGGTTCGAGGCCCGCCAGGCCATCGAGCAGTACCTCCAGCACTTCCCGGAGAAGCGGGACAAGGTCGACGGCACCTACAAGCGGGTGCTGAGGAAATTCTCTGCCTCCTGACCCCGCCGGCCGTGCGAACCGGCGTTTTCGGCGGTTCGTTCGATCCGCCGCACAACGGCCACCTGGCCCTCTGCCTCCTCGCCTTCAGGGAGCTCCGGCTCGACCGGCTGCTCCTCTCGCTCTCAAGGAACCCTTTCAAAACGGCCAGCTGCGCCTCTGATGCCCACCGGCTCGGGATGGCTTCGTTGCTTGTCGCCGAAATCAACCGCTCGGGCGGCAACGCCCTGCTGGATACCTGGGAGATCGAGCGCGACGCCCCCTCCTATACCGTCGAGCTGCTCCGCCGCCTGCGGCGCGAATACCCGGACGACGAGCTGTTCCTGATCGTCGGTGAGGACAGCTACCGCGATATGCCGGAATGGCGGGAGTGCGGCCATATTCCGGAGTTGAGCAGTGTCGCGGTTTTCGGGAGGCCGCACCTCGGCGCCTCCGGCGACGCAGCTACTCCGGAGAAGCCGCTACCGGCCCGCTTCGTCGATTTCGACATGCCGGTGTCGGCAACAGTCGTCCGCAGCCTCCTGGCAAAAAAAGAGCCCGTGTCGCATCTGCTGCCACGGGCTATTGCCGACTATATCGAGGCCAACGGCCTTTATCGCTGAACCTTCCCCGTTCCGGCCAATGTCACATCGATTCCGGAGCGGAGATCCCGAGCAGTGCGAAACCGTTCCTGAGCACCTGCCTGGTGCAGAGCGAGAGCTCCAGCCTGGCCGAGCGGAGCCCGGCGTCGGCCTTCAGGATCGGGCACTCCTGGTAGAACTTGTGGAAGAGCTCGGCGATGCCGTGCAGGTACTCCACCATCTTCTGCGGTTCGAGGAAGCGCAGGCACGACTGGATCACCTCCGGGTAGTCGAGCAGGGCAGAGCCGAGTTCGATCTCGACCGGCTCTGTCAGAAGCGCAAGGCTTTCTCCGGTCGCACTGTCCGCATCGAAGCCGGCCTCCTTCGAGGCCATGCGGAGCAGGCTGCAGATCCTGGCGTTGGCGTACTGGAGGTAGAATACCGGGTTGTCCTTCGACTGGCGCTTGGCGAGGTCGATGTCGAAATTGAGGTGCGAGTCCTTGCTGCGCATGATGAAGAAAAGCCTGGTGGCGTCCGCGCCGACCTCGTCGATCAGCTCGTCGAGCAGGTCGGCATTGCCCTTGCGGGTGGACATCTTGATCGTCTGGCCGCCGACGGTGGTGGTGACGAACTGGTTGATTGCCACGCGGATGCGGCCGGTGTCGTAGCCCAGGATCTTCAGTGCCTCGGCCACGTCAGGGTACTCGTCGATGTGGTCAGCGCCGAAGACGTTGACGATCAGCGAGAAGCCGCGCTCGAACTTGGTGACGTGGTAGGCGATGTCCGGGAGGCGGTAGCTGGGGTCGCCGGTGGACTTGACCAGCACCTTGTCCTTCTCCTGCCCGAGCTTCGTGGTGGTGAACCAGGTTGCGTTCTCGTGCCTCGAGATGAACCCTTTGGCGTCGAGCGCCTCGATCACCGCCTGGTTCGGCGAGATTCCTCCCTCGGCAGCCTGGTAGAGGGTGTGCTCGTTGAAGAAGGCGTCGTGGTTGATCGACAGCCGCGACAGGGTGTGCCTGATGGAGGAGAAGATGATCCCCTCGGCGGTCTCCTTGAAGAGCGACAGCCCTTCGGCATCGGCGAGCCCGTCGCCGTGCTCGATGAAGAGGGTCTCGGCGATGTCGCGGATGTAGTCCCCCTGGTAGTGGGTCTCGGGGAATTCGACGGGCAGGCCGCAGCGCTCGAGGTAGCGGAATCGCACCGATTCTGCCAGGATCTGCATCTGGCGCCCGGCGTCGTTGAAGTAGTACTCGCGGGTGACCTCGTAGCCCTGGGTGGCGAGGAGGTTGGCGATGCAGTCGCCGAGCACGCCTCCGCGCCCGCGGCCGACCGTCAGCGGGCCGGTCGGGTTGGCGCTCACATACTCGACGATCGCCTTCTGCCCCTTGCCGCCCTCCCTGGTGCCGAAGGCCTCACCGGCGGCGAGCACCTCGCGCACGGAGCGCATGATGAAGGCCGGATCGAGGTGGAAGTTGATGAAGCCTGGGCCGGCGACCTCGGTCCTGACGACGCTGCCTTCCGGGAAGGAGAGGTGCCCGATCAGCTCGCCGGCGAACTCTCGCGGGTTCCGCCTGAGCTCCTTGCCCAGCAGGAAGGCGATGTTCGTGGAGAAGTCGCCGAACATCTTGTCGGCAGGCTTTTCTATCTGTATCTCCCTGTCGGCCTCTATGCCTGCTGCGCGCAGAGCCTCCTGGATGTAGGGGATGAAGAAATCTCGCATCGGTTTACCTCGATATCGTTGTGTGCACGCCTCCCTGCAGCGCGTGCAGCGTTTCGGGACGGAGCCCGGTAAAGTCGTTGATGGTGGTGATGACGTTGTCGAAGGCGGCGAAAGCCTCGGGGGCGTTGGTGGTCGTGACGGCGACGCAGCGCATTCCTGCGGCCGCGGCGGCCTCCACTCCCGGCAGGGCGTCCTCGAAGACGATGCACGACTCCGGGGCGGCGCCGAGCTGTCCGGCGGCCTTGAGGAAGGTCTCGGGGTGCGGCTTGCCGTGCGTCACCTGGTGGGCGCCCACGATAGCCCCGAAGCGGGGGGCGATCCCGAGCAGCCCGAGCACGTAATCGATGTTCTTCGGGCCGGCGCCCGTTCCGATGCCGAGCAGGATCCCGGCCTCCGCCGCGGTGGCGAGGAACCCTTCCAGCCCGGGCATGGGCCTGATGGCCTCCCGGTTCATCACCCGGTAGAGGATGTCCTTGAGTTCGGTGAGCCTTTCAGCATCTGCCGGCGAGATGGCGGGGTCGAGGAAGTAGCGGAGTACGTCGAGCCCCTTCATGCCGGCGGTCTCCACGAGGTACCGCTCGGGATCGAGCCCCTCGAGGCCGTAGTCGGCAAAGAGGTCGACCCACGACTGCGCGTGCATCCGCATGTTGTCGGTAAGCACGCCGTCCATGTCGAAGATGAAGGCCTTCTGCATCGCGCTCATGCCCGGACCTCCCCGAGGTGCATCGCCTCGCGCACTTCGGCCATGGTCTGGCGGGCGATTTTGCGTGCCCGCTCCTCGCCGTCGTGCAGGATCTGCCGGACCAGCTCCGGGTCGGCTTCGTAGTCGCGGCGCCGTTCGAGCATGGGCGCGATTTCGGCGGAGATGGCCGCCGAGCACATCCTCTTGCAGTCGACGCAGCCGAGCGATCCCGAACGGCATCCCTCCTCTATTGCCGGGAGCTCCTCCGCACTGGTGAACTTCCGGTGGTAGCTGTAGACGGTACAGACCTCCGGGCGTCCGGGGTCGTTCCTGCGCACCTTCAGCGTGTCGGTCACGGCGTTGCGCATCTTGGCCGAGATCTCGTCGGGGGTGTCGCTGAGCAGGATCGTGTTGCCGAGTGACTTGGACATCTTCGCCTTGCCGTCCAGGCCCACCAGACGCGAGAACTTCGTGATCTTGGGCGCCGGCTCGGGGAAGACCTCGCCGAGGATCTGGTGCGGGAAGTGGCTGTTGAACTTCCTGGCGATCTCGCGGGTGATCTCCACGTGCGGCAGCTGGTCCTCGCCGACCGGGACGATGTTGCCCTTGTAGAGCAGGATGTCGGCAGCCTGCAGCACCGGGTAGCCGAGGTGCCCGTAGCAGAGGGCATCCATGTTCAGGTCGCGCACCTGCTCCTTGAGCGTCGGGTTGCGTTCGAGCCTGGCCGTGGTGATGAGGTTCGAGAAGATCAGGAAGAGCTCTGCGTGCTCCTTGACCTGAGACTGCCGGAAGACCGGGCTCTTCCCGGGATCGACGCCGGCGGCCAGCCAGTCGATCAGCATGTCGATCGTGTGGCCGTAGATGCTGCCCGTGTCGAGCGAGGTGGTGAGGTTGTGGTAGTCCGCGATCAGGAAGTGGGTCTCGTATGCCCTCGAACCGTCCGGCTGGAGGAGGTTCTGCTGTTCGATCCAGTTCTCGAGCGCTCCCGTGTAGTGGCCGAGGTGCAGCCTGCCGGTCGGCCGCATCCCGCTTAAAATCCGCTGTGTCGACATATCGCCGTTTTTCTTGCACTGCCGGTGAACACCGAAGGTGTCGACAGGCCTATCTGTTAATGATTTTCGAAGTTATGACAGTTCGTCTAAAGATAAAAGCGCGCTGTTTGTTTTTTAAGCCCGGAACGCTATATTAGACGACTTGTTTTTAGTTGCGCAGTCAAGTAAAAACAGCACCAGTTTAGGAGAGCAAGTCCTATACAGCATTCTCTTGCCCAACCATGTCAGGTCCGGAAGGAAGCAGCATCCGGCAATGTGAGTGTGTGATATAGTCAGCTTGCTCTCTTTTTTTATTCCTACGCAACCACTTTTATCAGCAAAGTCAAAGATACAGGAGTCGCCATGCAGAAAGATGTGAAGAAGGGAGAGTTTCTGAAGGAGCCGATCAGGCATATCGAAATCAAGCAGCACAACGTCGTGCCGATGGTCGAGCAGATGGCCGACATGGCGTTCCAGGCCCGCAACCTCGCCCGCGCCGCGTCGATCGTCGACCTCATGCAGCAGGACAAGGAGTGCGCCGTCATCCTGACCCTGGCCGGCTCGCTGATCAGCGCAGGCCTGAAGCAGGTGATCATCGACATGCTCGAGCACAACATGGTTGACGTCATCGTCTCCACCGGCGCCAACATCGTCGACCAGGACTTCTTCGAGGCCCTCGGCTTCAAGCACTACAAGGGCAGCCAGTTCGCCGACGACTCCGAACTGCGCGAGCTCGCCATCGACCGCATCTACGACACCTACATCGACGAGGACGACCTCCGCATCTGCGACGACACCACGGCCGTCATCGCCAACTCGATGCAGCCCGGCGCCTACTCCTCCCGCGAGTTCATCGTCGAGATGGGCAGGTACATCGAGCAGAACGGCCACGACAGGAACTCCATCGTCTACAAGGCCTACGAGAAGGGCGTGCCGATCTTCTGCCCGGCATTCTCCGACTGCTCGGCCGGTTTCGGCCTGGTGCACCACCAGTGGAACAACCCCGACAACCACGTCTCGATCGACTCGGTCAAGGACTTCCGCGAGCTGACGAAGATCAAGATCGAGAACGACAGGACCGGCATCTTCATGATCGGCGGCGGCGTCCCGAAGAACTTCACCCAGGATATCGTCGTTGCTGCCGAAGTGCTCGGCTACGAGGAGGTCTCGATGCACACCTACGCCGTGCAGGTCACCGTGGCCGACGAGCGCGACGGCGCCCTCTCCGGCTCCACCCTCAAGGAGGCGAGCTCCTGGGGCAAGGTGGACACCGTCTTCGAGCAGATGGTCTACGCCGAGGCGACCCTCGCCATGCCGCTCATCGCCGGCTACGCCTACCACAAGGGCAACTGGCAGGGCCGCGTCGCCAGGAACTTCAACGCCATGCTCGACGCCAAAACCGTCAACGCCTGAGGAGGGACGCCATGAAATTCTTCATCGATACGGCCAGCCTCGACGAGATCCGCGCCGCAGCCGAGCTCGGCGTGCTCGACGGCGTCACGACCAACCCGTCGCTGATCGCCAGGATCGTCAAGGATCCGGCGAACTTCACCTACAGCGACTTCAAGGAGCATATCGCCAGGATCTGTGATATCGTGGACGGCCCGGTCAGCGCCGAGGTCACCACGCTGAAGGCGGAGGAGATGATCGCCCAGGGCGAGGACCTCGCCGCCATCCACGAGAACGTGGTGGTCAAGTGCCCGCTCACCGTCGATGGCCTCAAGGCGATCAGGCACTTTTCGCAGCAGGGCATCCGCACCAACGCCACGCTGGTCTTCTCGCCGAACCAGGCGCTGCTCGCCGCCAAGGCGGGAGCCGACTACGTCAGCCCCTTCGTGGGCCGGCTGGACGACATCAGCACCGACGGCATGGGCCTGGTAGAGCAGATCGTGACCATGTACGACAACTACGGCTACCTCACCGAGGTGATCGTGGCCAGCGTCCGCCACCCGCAGCACGTCGTCGAGGCCTCGATGATCGGCGCCGACATCGCCACCATCCCCTACTCGGTGATCCGGCAGCTGGCCAACCACCCGCTGACCGACGCCGGCCTCAAGAAGTTCATGGAGGACGCTGCCGTGATGAAGCGGTAAGGCGATAAAAAGGAGATCAGGGACTATCAGGAATGAAAAAAGACGATGCCACACGGCATCGTCTTTTTTTTTACCCCCGATCTTCCCTTGTTTTAGCCTACGGGTAGACCGATTCGACCTTTACCCGGGCGGTCCCTTTTTCGTAGTACCCGAGCTGTTTGGCTGCGGCTGCGCTCAGGTCGATCACCCGGTCGTCAACGAAGGGGCCCCGGTCGTTGACCCTGACCACGATCGATTTGTTGTTTTCGAGGTTGGTGACCCTGACGAGCATCGGAAGGGGCAGGTACTTGTGGGCTGCGCTCGGCTGGCCGGGATCGAAAATCTCGCCATAAGCCGTCGGCTGCCCGTTGTGCTGGTCGAGGGTTTCCTGCCCGTACCACGAGGCGATGCCGGTCTCCTCGTAGGAGTAGACCTGGTCGAAGCTCATGGGGACGTAGACCCTGCCGGCAATGATGTAGGGTTTATCCTTGAGCTTGCCGAGGCGGTAGGCCTCTTCAGGGGAGAGCCCCCCCCTGGTGCCTGGGGTGTATGGCGCGCGGGTCGAGGTGCAGGCGCCGAGGGCCAGGAGCAGGAGCGCAAGGAGTGCGGAAGGGTACGTTCTGATCGTCATGGGTCGGTCGTGCTGCGGAGCTGGCCGTCAGGCATGCTCGCCGGTTTCTGAAAAAATAGCCAAATCGCGAGAATTTCCGCGCGACCCTTGGTATATTTGCTCATCTGGAAACCCTTTGCAGGCCTCCTTCTGCCGGGTCTTATCGAAAACGCAAGCTTAACGGATGACGATCGAGCCAAATGGTGGCCGTAACGGCCGGAAGCTCACCGGGGTACTGATCCTGCACGGCTTCACGGCAAACCTCGAGAGCGTCAGGCCGCTGTTCGAAACCATCGGGCGGACCGGCCTCGAACTGGTTGCGCCGCTGCTTCGCGGCCATGGGGAGGCCTCTCCGGATGCGTTGCGCGGCGTCACCTGGCACGACTGGCTCGACGATGCCGAACTCGCACTGACCAGGGCTGCCGGAAACGATGGCAAGCTGGCGGTCCTCGGCCACAGCATGGGTGCGCTTCTTGCCATGCAGCTTGCTGCCCGCCACCCCTCCCTGGTCGATTCGCTCATCCTTGCGACTCCGCCACTGCGTCTCTCCTCGATCCTTGCACCTGGCCGGCCGCTGCATTTCCTCGCACCGTTGGTCAGCCTGATGTTCGACCGATGGGAGTTCCAGCCACGCTTCGCCGACCCCGCAACCGCCATCATGCCCGAGCAGTACCGCTGGGCGCCTACCCGTGCCATCCTGTCGATGTTCGAGCTGCTGGAAGCAACCGAGTCGCTCCTCGGACGGATAGAAGCTCCGACGCTTGTCCTCCACGGCCGGCATGAAAGCATCGTCCTGCCCGAAAGCGCCGGGATGCTCATGGAGGGCATCGGCACCCCCGAAACCGAGAAACGGGTGGCCTGGTTCGACAAGACCGACCATCAGATCTTCTGTGATTGCGAACGGGAAGAGGTTATCGATGCCGTCTCGGACTTCGTTTCCCGCAGGATGGGGGCCTGACCCCGGAGGAGATGCCCGATCATGCCTGCACCAGCTGCCGATAACCTCCGGGTAGTCGACCTCAGCCATCCCATCAGCCCGGGGATGCCGGTCTGGCCCGGATCGCCCGCGCCTGAACTCGGGCCGCTCGCCACTATTCGTGATGATGGTTTCGCCGAGCAGTCGATCCGCATCTCCTCCCATACCGGCACCCACCTGGACGCTCCGGCCCACATGATCGAGGGCGGCGCGACGCTCGACAGCTTCCCTGCAGGGCACTTTTTCGGCAGGGCCGCGCTGGTCGATGCCCGATGCGTCAGCACCGGCCGCATCGGCCTGTCACTGCTGGAGCCCAACCGCGACGCGATCTCCTCCGCCGATTTCCTGCTGCTCCATACCGGCTGGGCGAACTTCTGGGGTGGCTCGGCCTACGACTCGGGGTACCCCGTGCTTGACGATGCGGCTGCAGCGTGGATCGCCGGCATCGGGCTCCGGTGCGTCGGCATCGATGCTCCCTCCGTCGATCCCGCCGACTCCGATGCGTTTCCCGTTCACCGAAGGCTGCTCGGATCGGGGCTGTTGCTTGCCGAAAACCTGACGAACCTGCATCTCCTGCCTCCCGGAAGCTGCGCACTGGCGATCTTCCCCCTGCCGGTGAGGGGGGCGGAAGCATGTCCGGCAAGGGCGGTGGCGTTCCTCTGAGGCGCATTTTTTTTGTTTTGGCAAACCCGGTGAGGGTTGGGCCTCCAAAGGTTTTCCTGTTGCTGTCAGACGGGGACTACCCCTTGCGTTCTGGCTTATATGCTTAACTATCGTTATCGGGGCCGTTTTGGAAGTTTCCGGGAGAGGCATTACCTTTTCGTCACTTATTTTCCGGCATTTGCCAGAACTGTTCTTTCCTATTGAAAACCAAAGGATTATGGACAGCTCTTCGCGTAAACTCTCCTCCATAACCAGCAAAGTGATCATGGCGCTTGCCGGATTGTTCCTGGTTGTGTTTCTGCTCGTTCACCTCGGTATCAACCTGATGCTCCTCGTCGACGACGGAGGCCACTCCTTCTCGGTTGCGGCCAACTTCATGGCCACCAATCCCGTGATCAGGATCATGGAGGTGGTGCTCTTCGGCGGTTTCCTGCTGCACATGGTTTTCGGCGTGCTGGTCAGCATCCGCAACCGCTTCTCAAGGCCGGTCCGGTACCAGCACCGGAGCGCTACCGAAACCTCCCCCTTCTCCAGGTACATGTTCCACTCGGGCATTATCGTCTTCATCTTCCTTGTCCTCCACTTCATCGACTTCTACTGCATCAAGATCGGCCTGGTTGCACCGCCGGAAGGGATCGATCGCCACGATTTCTACCATCGGACGATCGTGCTCTTTTCGGACAAGGGTTACGCGGGCATCTACCTGGCCTGCTTCCTGTTCCTCGGCATCCATCTGAACCACGCCTTCCAGGCCGCGTTCCAGACGATCGGCCTGAACCACAACAAGTACGTCGAGACGATCAAGACCGCCAGCACCCTCTATGCCATCGTGGTGGCCGGCGGCTTCATGGTCATTCCCGTCTGGTTCATGTTCTTCAGGTGATGGCGCCACCTCACTACCGATATCCATGAACCCCATCGCAAACATCCACCGTACATGATCAACCTGAACGCAGGCTCTCCCCGCGTGCCGCTGGCCGAGCAGTGGAGCTCCTACAAGGCCGGGTGCAAACTGGTCAACCCGAACAACAAGCGGAAACTCGACATCATCGTCGTGGGCACCGGCCTTGCCGGCGCCTCGGCGGCGGCGACCCTCGGCCAGCTCGGCTACAACGTCAAGTCCTTCTGCTACCAGGATACGCCACGCCGCGCACACAGCATCGCGGCCCAGGGCGGCATCAACGCGGCGAAGAACTACCAGAACGACGGCGACAATATCTTCCGCCTCTTCTACGATACGATCAAGGGCGGGGACTACCGCGCCCGCGAGTCGAACGTCTACCGCCTGGCTTCGATCAGCCCGGACATCATCGACCTCTGCGTTGCCCAGGGGGTGCCTTTCGCCCGTGAGTACGGCGGCCTCCTGGCCAACCGCTCCTTCGGCGGCACCCAGGTCTCAAGGACCTTCTACGCCCGTGGCCAGACCGGCCAGCAGCTCCTGATCGGCGCCTACAGCGCCCTGAGCCGCCAGATCGCCGAGGGGACGGTGCGGCTCTACAACCGACGCGACGTGCTGGATATCGTCGTCATCGACGGCAAGGCGAGGGGCATCATCGCCCGCAACCTCGTCACCGGCGAGATCGAGCGCCATTCGGCCCATGCCGTCGTGCTCGCCTCGGGTGGCTACGGCAACGTCTTCTACCTGTCGACCAACGCGATGGGCTCCAACGTGACGCCCGCCTGGAGCGCCTACAAGAAGGGGGCCCTGTTCGCGAACCCCTGCTTCACGCAGATCCATCCTACCTGCATACCGGTGCACGGCGAGTTCCAGTCGAAGCTGACGCTGATGAGCGAAAGCCTCCGCAACGACGGCCGCATCTGGGTGCCCGCTGAAAAGGCCGATGCAGAGAAGCTCAGGAAACGCGAGATCACCCCGGAGCAGGTCCACGAGTCGAAGCGCGACTACTACCTGGAGCGCCGCTACCCCGCCTTCGGCAACCTCGTGCCCAGGGATGTCGCCTCAAGGGCGGCCAAGGAGCGCTGCGACGCCGGCTACGGCGTGGGCAGCACCGGGCTTGCCGTCTACCTCGACTTCGGCGACGCCATCAAGCGCCTCGGCGTGGAGGCGATCTCCGCACGTTACGGCAACCTGTTCCAGATGTACGAGCAGATCACCGCGGACAACCCCTACAAGACCCCGATGATGATCTACCCGGCGGTGCACTACACCATGGGTGGCCTCTGGGTCGACTACGAACTGATGACCAACGTGCCGGGGCTCTTCGCCATCGGCGAGTGCAACTTCTCGGATCACGGCGCGAACCGCCTCGGCGCGTCGGCGCTCATGCAGGGGCTTGCAGACGGCTATTTCGTGCTGCCCTACACCATCTCCGGCTACCTCTCCAACGAGATCCACACGCCGCAGATCCAGACGACGCTGCCCGAGTTCCATACGGCCGTCCGCGAGGTGGGCGACCGCCTTGCCAAACTCAAGAACACCGGCGGCAAGCAGTCGGTCGACCACTTCCACAAGCAGCTCGGCAAGATCATGTGGGAGTACTGCGGCATGTCGAGGAACGAGGCCGGCCTGCAGACGGCGATCGGCCTGATCTCCGACCTGAAGGAGGAGTTCGCATCGGATGTCCGTATCCCTGGCGGCCTGAAGGAGTACAATCCGGAACTCGAGAAGGCCTGGCGCGTGCAGGACTTCATCGAGCTCGGCGACCTCATGGTACGCGACGCCCTGCAGCGCAAGGAGTCCTGCGGCGGCCACTTCCGCGAGGAGTACCAGACCTCGGACGGCGAGGCGCTCCGCAACGACGACGGCTTCTCGTTCGTCGGCGCGTGGGAGTACAAGGGCGGTTCGGCTCCGGAACTCCACAAGGAAGAGCTTCGATTCGAAGCGGTGAAACCATCTCAACGCTCTTACAAATAACCGGCTATCATGATTTTCACCCTGAAGATATGGCGTCAGAAGAACGCCTCCGACAACGGTGGGCTGGTCACCTACAAGGTCGATGACATCTCCCCGGACAGCTCATTTTTCGAAATGCTCGACTCCCTCAACCAGCAGCTCATCGCCAGGGGGGAGGATCCGGTCGCGTTCGACCACGACTGCCGCGAGGGGATCTGCGGAACCTGCAGCCTCTACATCAACGGCCGTCCGCACGGGCCGCTGAAGGGAACGACCACCTGCCAGCTCCACATGCGCTCGTTCAGGAACGGCGAGACCATCTTCGTCGAGCCCTGGCGCTGCGGCGCCTTCCCGGTGGTCAAGGACCTCATCGTCGACCGCAGCGCGTTCGACAGGATCATCCAGGCCGGCGGCTACGTCTCGGTCAACTCCGGCGGCATTCCCGACGCCAATACCCTCCCGGTTCCGAAGCCGGCCGCCGACGCGGCATTCGACGCCGCGGCCTGTATCGGCTGCGGTGCTTGCGTCGCCTCCTGCCCGAACGCCTCGGCCATGCTCTTCGTGGCCGCGAAGGTCTCCCACCTCGCCCTCCTGCCGCAGGGGCGCGTCGAGGCGGAGCGCCGCGTGCAGAACATGGTCGCCACGATGGACAGCCTCGGGTTCGGCGGCTGCAGCAACACCTACGCCTGCGAGGCCGAGTGCCCCAAGGAGATCACCATCGCGAACATCGCCAGGATGAACCGAGAGTTCCTTGCGGCCAAGCTCTTCGCAGAAAAGGAGAAGCAGGTCAGCTTCTCGCTGTGACGAGAGGATGGGAGGGCGTGCCGGGGCGCATCGAGCCCCGGCACGCCTTTGTCTTTTTCCTCGCGGCTCAGTCCTTGACGCACCTGACCGAAAATCCGTTCTCCTTTTTCACCTCGCCGCTCCGTACGGCATCGTCGTAATACTCCATCGCCCGTCCGTAAGCCCTTGCAGCATCCGAAGCGGTCGCCGTCCAGAACCGCCCGAACTGCCCCAGCAGCACGAATCCTCCGTCGGTGTCCCGTCTCGCCCCGGCCGGCAAGGCGTTGAAACCGCTGCTCCCGTCGCCCTCCTTCGGTTGCCCTCCCCATCTGCCGGCAGCCTTCAGGGCGCCTCCCGCATGCTGTTCGTCCCCGACCGTCCGGGCCAGTTCGCTCCACTCGCGGTCGGTCGCCACGTGCCACCCTTCCGGCGCAAGGCCCCTCGGATCGTTGACCGCGTGCCAGTTGTAGAGTTTCCCGAAGGCTTTCCCGTTCTCAGCCTTATGGTCGTAAGCGCTCCAGGCACCGGTTTTGAGCGTCGACCAGGTATGTCCGTCCCTGATTTCCGGTATCGGCTCTCCGTTCCTGTAGCGGGAGGCCCGCAGGTTTTCCGACATCCAGGTCCTGCCGCCGATGGTAACGGTGCCGTAGCTGTTGCCATCGATGTCGGTGACGCTCCCCGTGGGGTTCGACACCCCCGAAGGCTTGCACGCACCGAGCAGGAGAGGCACGAGGAGGATGTTGCAGGCACGCCTTGCGGTCGTCGGGATGCGCATGATAGTCCAGGTGGATGGTTGTGTTGGCATATGCCAATAATACGAAAAAACGCCTCCCGGCGGAACGCCCTGGTTAGAAAACCGGTACCGTTGAGAGGTGGTGTGCGTTGCCGGCCGCATCCGCAGCAACTCACCGCCCCCCGTCATTCAGCGGGATCGCCTATGAAAGCCATGAATACATGTAAATCGAGCCACGGGTCGTCGCGCCTTCCGGCCGGCATCCGGGTGCTCGGCTTCGTGTCGATGCTCATGGACATGTCGTCGGAGCTGATGCTGAGCCTGCTGCCGGTGTTCATGACCACCCTGCTGGGAGCCGGCATGATCGGGGTCGGCCTCGTGGAGGGGGCCGCGGAGGCGACCGCTTCCATCATGAAGCTGTTTTCAGGGATATGGAGTGACCGCTTCCGGCGCCGCAAGCCCCTGGCGCTCATCGGTTACGGGTTGAGCGCCCTGGCCAAGCCCCTTTTCCCCCTGGCTGCTTCCATGGACACCATTTTCCTTGCCCGCTTCGCCGACCGTGTCGGCAAAGGGCTCAGGGGGGCTCCGCGGGATGCCCTGATCGCCGAGCTGGCGCCAGCGGAGATGCAGGGCGCAGCCTATGGCTTCCGCCAGGCACTCGACTCCGCAGGGGCCTTCGTCGGGCCGCTGCTTGCCGTGCTGCTGATGCTGCTCTTTTCCGGTGACCTCCGCCGCGTGCTGTGGGTCGGCACCATTCCGGCGCTGCTGTGCGTGCTGCTGCTTGCCGCCGGGCTGCGCGAACCGGCCCCGCACCACGGGACGCGCTCGGCCGAGAGCCGCCGCTCCCTGGCCTCGGGCATCGGGGGCATGACGCTCCCGTTCTGGCTGGTCGTGCTGACCGGCGCCGCCTTCACCATGGCGAGGTTCAGCGACGCCTTCCTCCTGCTCAAGGCGCTCGCCGTCGGCATGCCGGCCGTGTATGTGCCGCTGGTGATGGTCGTGATGAACCTGGTCTATTCCGGGGTCTCGTATCCTGCCGGGATCATGTCGGACAGGTACGGCGCCTACCGTCAGCTGGCCGCCGGGATCGCCCTTCTCGTCGTCGCGAACCTCCTGCTTTCGGCTGCTCGAGGCACTCCAGAAGTCATGGCCGGCGTGGTGCTGTGGGGCGCGCATCTCGGCTTCACCCAGGGGGTGCTTTCGAAGCTCGTCGCGGCCAGCGCCCCTGCCGGGTCGCTGGCGACCGGGTTCGGCCTCTTCAACCTGCTCACCGGGGTCGCGGCGCTGCTTTCGAGCCTGCTTGCCGGCCTGCTCTGGCAACTGCTCGGGCCGGCATGGGCCTTCCGTTCCGGCGCGCTCTTCGCCCTGCTCGCCGCAGGAGGGCTCGCGGTTTCATGGAGGGTGCTCGCCCGTCGTGCGGCGGAGGGCTGAGAGCTCATGCTTTTTTCATTAAATTCAGGTATTGAACCCCTTCTTAATCAACCAGTTAACGGCAGGAAAGAGATGGCACGTCAAGGAACTGTCCGGGTCGCAGGGGCGCTCCTGCTGCCGGCGCTGCTTGCAACCCTCGGCGGCTGCGGCAAGGCCGGGGACGAGCATGGCCGTAAGCCCGCCGATGCCGGCAGGCAGAGCGCGACGAAGGTGGAGGAGAGCGCCCAGAGCGTCACGATCGAGACCTCGGGCCGCACGGTGGAGATCATGGCCGGAGGCGTCGGGTGGCCTGCCGGCATCCCGGCCGAGGTGCCGCCATTCTCCTTCGGTTCGATCCGTTCGGTCACCAGGAGCGAGAGCGGCGAAGGGCTGAGCTGGTCGATCGCCGCCGGCGAACTCCAGCCGGACGCCATCAGGAGGTATGCGGCCCTCCTCAAGGAGCGGGGCTTCCAGGCCTCGTCGATGATCGTCGGCAGGGGCGGCAGCGTCACCGGGCAGAAGGGGAACATCTCCATCGCCGTGGTGAGCAGCGATGGCACCGCCACGATCTCCGTCGCACTCAAGAGGTAACCGCCAACACCAAACAGGAGCCCGCCATGTCCCGTCAAGACCCCGACTGCATCTTCTGCAAGATCGTCTCCGGCCAGATCCCGGCATCGGTCGTCTACCGCAACGACCAGGTGATGGCCTTCCGGGACCTGAACCCTGTTGCGCCGACCCATATCCTCATCATCCCGCTCGAGCACATAACCTCGCTGAGTGACCTTTCTCCGGAGGATGAACCGATCGCCGGCCAGATCCTGCTTGCGGCGCGTACCGTCGCCGAGAAGGCCGGGGTGCTCGAGTCCGGCTATCGGCTGGTGTTCAACAACGGCCGGGACGCCCTGCAGAGCGTTGGCCATATCCACGCCCACCTCATCGGCGGGAAGGGCATGGGATGGCCGCCCTTCGCCGGCCAGTCGGTAGGCCACGGATAGTTCCGGGCTGCATCAGAAGATTTCCGCCGGCGGGAAACCTTTTGTTCTGTTGTGGCGGTTATTTATACTAATTCCAATTAGGTCTTTCATTATCACTCCACCACCACCCCGATGAAGCTCTCGCAACTCAAGGTCGGCGACAAGGCCGTAGTTACTTCGACAGGCACCGATTCACTTGTCAGGCGGCGCCTCATGGACCTTGGGCTCATCAGGGGCACCGAACTCAAGGTGCTCCGGGTAGCGCCCCTTGGCGACCCGGTCGAGATCCTGTTCAAGGGGCTCTACCTGACCCTCAGGAGGTCCGAAGCCGAGGGGATCGGCGTCAGGATGGCCTCATGAGCGGCTCCAAGGAGATAACGGTCGCCCTGACCGGGAACCCGAACGCCGGCAAGTCCTCCCTCTTCAACGCCATCACCGGAGCCCACCAGCGGGTCGGCAACTTCCCCGGCGTGACTATCGAGAAGCACGAGGGGTATGTGGACTACAAGGGGCGGAGGGTCACGGTCGTCGACCTGCCGGGCACCTACTCGCTCACCCCCTTCTCGCCGGAGGAGATCGTGACCCGTCGATTCATCATCGACGAGAAGCCGGACGTGGTGGTGAACGTGGTCGAGGGGGCGAACCTCGAACGGAACCTCCTCCTGACCGTGCAGCTCATGGAGATGGAGGTCGAGCTGCTCGTGGCGCTCAACATGATCGACGAGGTCGAGGAGAAGGGGATCTTGATCGACGTCAAGCAGCTGCAGCAGCTGCTTGGTTCGCACATCGTGCCGACCTCCGCCAGGCAGAAGCGGGGCATCGACGCCCTGCTCGACCATGTCGTGAGGGTGGCGGACGGCCGGATCGAGATCGGCAAGAACAAGCTCGCCTTCAGCCCGGAGGTCGAGCGGGCCATCGGGAAGATCGCCGGCCTCCTGTCGCACGAAAGGGCGCTGGACGGCACAAACCCGCGCTGGCTCGCCGTCAAGCTGCTCGAGAACGATCGAGAGGCCTACCAACTGGTGCAGCAGCACCCTGTCTGGGTCAGGGTGGAGCTCGCCCTGCAGGAGGCGATCGTCGACTGCGAGAGGATGCACCGGACCGACCCTGAGGTGCTCATCACCGAGGACCGCCACTCGTTCATCCGCGGGGCGATGCAGGAGTGCGTCCGGCAGCCCCATGCCGATGCGGCCACGCTGACCGACCGCATCGACGCGGTCGTGCTGAACCGGGTACTCGGCCTGCCCATCTTCCTTGTGGTGGTCTGGGGCATATTCCAGCTGACCTTCACCCTCGGCGCTCCGATGACGAAGGGGCTCGAGTACCTGTTCTCGCTTGCCGGCAAGACACTGGCGCCGTTGCTTCCCGACCCGATGGCCAGGTCGATCCTCGTCGACGGCATCCTCTCCGGCGTCGGCGGCGTGGTGGTGTTCCTTCCCAACATCGTCCTGCTCTTCATCGGCCTGTCGTTCCTCGAGGCCTCCGGCTACATGGCGCGTGCGGCCTTCGTGATCGACAAGGTGATGCACCGCTTCGGCCTTCACGGCAAGTCCTTCATCCCGATGGTCACCGGATTCGGCTGCTCGATACCGGCGATCATGGCCACGCGCACCCTGAAGAGCCGCTCGGACCGCCTGGCGACCATCATGGCCATCCCGTTCATGAGCTGCGGCGCGAAGCTCCCGCTTTACGTGCTGCTTGCGGGTGCCTTCTTCCCGCCGGCGACCGCGGCCAACGTCATGTTCGGCATCTACCTGCTGGGCATCGCCGTCGGGCTCTGGACCGCATGGATGCTCAAGTCAACGGTGCTCAAGAGCGACTCGGAACCCTTCGTCATGGAGCTCCCGCCCTACCGCTGGCCGACCATGGCCTCGGTGGTTTTCCAGGCCCGGATGAAGGCCCTGATGTACCTGAAGAAAGCCGGTACGCTCATCCTTGCCGCGGTGATGCTGATATGGGTGGCGAGCAACTTCCCGAAGAGCCGTGAGGTCGATGCCGGCCTGGCGAGGGAGCGGGTGCGCATCGAGGCCTCGGCCGAGGGCTCCGTGCAGAAGGCCGAAAGGCTCCTGCTGGCCGAGTCGAAGGCGCAGGCGGCGCAGCTGGAGTACTCGCTTGCCGGGCGTGCGGGCAAGCTCATCGAGCCGCTCATCAGGCCGCTCGGCTTCGACTGGAGGATCGGCATTTCGCTGGTGACGGGGCTGGCCGCCAAGGAGGTGGTGGTGTCGACGCTGGGAACGATCATTTCCATCGGCCACAAGGGGCAGGCCTCGGACCTGGCCTCGATCCTGCGCAGCGACCCAGGCTTCACCCCGGCGACCGCGCTCAGCCTGATGGTCTTCGTGCTGCTCTATATCCCGTGCGTCGCCTCGATGGGGGTGATGAAGAAGGAGGTGGGGGCCTGGAAGCCCGTGCTCGCCTACACGGGCTATGTGGTGCTGGTCGCCTGGACGGCCTCGTTCATCACCTACCGCCTGGCGCTGGTGTTCGCGTGAGGTAATCTTGCCCCTTCCCCCGAATCGCTATCGGTACCGCTATCGTAATCGAGTACTGTATCAGATGCCGATAGCGATGAAGAAAGGACAGAGGTCAGGCGGTCACTTCGCTCTCCTGGGCGGACTGGGTGCTGATGAGCCCGGCCTCCTCGGCCCTCGTGATGATATCCTCGATCGGCAGCGTCATCGGCGCCGGCGATCCGTCCATCATGCGGATCACCACCTCGGGGTGGGCCTTGAGGTGCTCTTTGATGACCGACTCCCAGTGCTCCCGCACCTCCGTTTCGATGGCGTTCCACGAGAGCCTTCCGCGGCACTTCGGGAAGGTCGAGCAGCCGAGCCACGGGCCGCGCTTGCCGGACCTCAGGTACATCGGCGAACCGCATTTCGGGCAGCCAAGGTCGGTCTTGACCGGTGGGGCCTTGACCGGCTCGATGTGCCGCTGCTTGCTCAGGTTGAGCAGGGTGTTGCATTTCGGATAGTTCGAGCAGGCGAGGAACGGGCCGAGGCGTCCGTTCCGGAGGAGCATGTGCCCGTCGCCGCAGGTCGGGCAGGCGATGCCGGTCTCCTTCGGTTTCGCCTTGGTCGTGGCGATGGACTTGATGTTCTTGCACTTCGGGTAGTCCGAACAGCCCAGGAACTTCCCGCTGGTGGTCCACTTCACGATCATGCGCCCCGTGCCGCACTTCTCGCAGAGCGCAGCCTCGCGGTTCTGGGGGATGACCGGGTCGGCCTTGCGGCTGCTGAGCACCGATTCGAGCGGGCGGTAGAACGCATCCAGCACCTTCTCGTACTCGTCGTCCCCCGAGGCGACCTTGTCCAGCTCGTCCTCCATCTCCGCCGTGAACTTCACGTTGAACAGCTCGGGGAAGTTGGCCACCAGAATGGTGGAAACATCCTTGCCGAGTTCGGTCGGGATGATCTTCTTCTTCTGCAGCTCGACGTACCTGCGCTCCTGGAGCGTGGAGAAGATCGATGCATAGGTCGACGGGCGGCCGATGCCGTAGTTGTCGAGCTCCTTGACGAGGCTGGCTTCGGTATAGCGGGCCGGCGGCCTGGTGAAGCTCTGGCGCCGGTCGAGCTCGGAGAGCTTGAGGGAGTCCCTGAGCGTGATGTGTTCCGGAAGCTTGACGATCTGCTCCTTTTCGACCTCGTCCCGGGTCGATTTCTGCGCCTCGTAGTCCAGCTCCTGCTGGTCGTCGTAGACCCGGAAGAAGCCCGGGAAGAGGGTACGGTTGCCGGTAGCGCGGAAGAGGAACTCCTTCTCGTGGTCCTCGACGTCGATCCGGGTCTGCTCGATCTTGGCCGGGGCCATCATCGAGGCGAGGAAGCGCTTCCAGATCAGCTCGTAGAGCTTGAACTGGTCGGCGCTCAGGTGCTTCCTGAGCGACTCCGGGGTCCGCGCGACCGTGGTCGGCCGGATCGCTTCGTGCGCGTCCTGGCTGTACTTGCCCGATTTCGAGGGGCTGCCGTGGCCGATGTACTCCTTGCCGAACTGGCGGGTGATATACTCCTGGGCCTGTCCAACCGCCTCGCCGCTGACGCGGATCGAGTCGGTCCTCATATAGGTGATCAGGCCGGTCGCCCCCTCGGGACCGATTTCTATGCCTTCGTAAAGCTGCTGCGCGACCCGCATGGTCTTCTGGGAGCCGAAGCCGAGCTGGTTCGACGCGGCCTGCTGGAGCAGGGAGGTGGTGAAGGGCAGCGGCTGGCGGCGCTGGATGACCTTGGGCGCGATGTCGCCCACGGCGAACAGGCGCCCCTGGATCGCAGCCGCGATCTCTTCGGCCTGCTTGCCGTTGGTGATCTCGGGCTTCTCCCCCCTGACCTTGACCAGCTTGGCGCGGAAGCTCTCATTTTCGGGGGTGACGAAGTCGCCGCTGACGGTCCAGTACTCCTGGGCCGTGAAGGCGTCGATCTCCGCCTCACGCTCGCAGATCAGCCGCAGGGCCACGGACTGCACCCTTCCTGCGGAGAGGCCGCGGTAGACGACGTTCCAGAGGAACGGGCTGACCCGGTAGCCGACGATCTTGTCGAGACCCTGCCGGGTCTGCTGCGACCGGACGAGCCGGTAGTCGATCTGGCGCGGTTCGCCGATGGCTTCCAGGATCGCCTTCTTGGTGATCTCGTTGAACAGCACCCTGAAGACCGGCTTCCTGGCGAATTCGATCTCGTTGGAGATGTGCCAGGCGATCGCCTCGCCCTCCCGGTCGGGGTCGGTCGCGATCAGCACGCGTTCAGCTTCTCCGGCGAGCTTCTTCAGCTGCCTGACCACCTTCTCCTTGCCGGCGATGACCTCGTAGCGGGGTTCGTAGTGGTTGTCGAAATCGATACCGATCTCCTTTTTCGGCAGGTCCTTGATATGGCCGATCGAGGCGTAGACGGTGTAGGCGTCACCCAGGTACTTGTTGATGGTCTTCGCCTTGGAGGGGGACTCGACCACGACCAGGGTCCTGTTTTTGGCTGAAGGCGCGGCGCTTTTTGCAGGCATTGGGATGATCCCGGATGTTTGGGATTTGTCGGCACGGGGTGCCATAATAATAATGTCCGAAAAGATAGGGCTTGCGTCCTTAAAAACAAATTCACCCATTTGCGGGGTCCCGGTCCCGGCCGAAGTGGCAAAATCCGGGAACGCCGCTGGCGCCAACGATATTTATTAGTATAATTAAAGGACGAACAGCCGACCATTCCAAGAAGAGCCCTCAATGCCAGAACGCCTGAAATCATTTTTCCTGCGCCTTCGCCTCGCCGGCCTCCTTTCGATCCTCGCCCTCCCGATTCATGGAACCGCTGCCGCCGAAACGCAGCAGTCCACCGTGTCCATGCTGGTGTCGACCGGATCCGGCCAGGGGTACAGCATCAAGGTCCAGGGGGTGAGGGATGACTCCGCGCTGCTGGTCGACGTCGGCTCCATGGCTCGGGCGCTGCGGCTCCGCAGCCTTTTCGACGGTTCCCAGATGCAGATCGACGAGGGGATCGCCACTCCCGGGTCAAGCTGCATCCTTGTCCAGGGCAGCACCTTCTCGCTGATCGTCCCCGCAGAGGGGTCGACCGAGAAGCGCATGCTCCAGCTCTCGTCGGCCCCGCTGGTCCGCCAGGGCCGGCTCTACCTGCCGGTCGCCCAGGCCTGCCGGATGTTCTCCCTCTGGCTTGACCGCAACCTCACCTACGATATCTCCAGCGGCCGCATCCGTGCGTCCCTTTCGGCCCCCCGCCGCACGGGGCCGTCGCTTCGTGCCGTTGGGCTCCTCCCATCGGAAGGCGCTGCCGAACCAGCTGCGTTGCCCCAGCCCCAGTCCGAGTCCCAACCCGATCAGCCGCAGTCCCCCGCAACTCCCAAGCCTTCCGGCCAGTCCGTGATCGAGGAGGTCCGGGTCGAGACGCTGGCGAACGGATGCGTCGTCCGACTCGTGGCTTCGGGTGGGCAGAGCGAGATCTCCTACCTGCGGCCTGACGAGAACGGCAACGCCTACCTCACCATCGAAAAGGCGGCCGGGAGCCTGCCGCGCCTCACGAAACGCTATGCGGACGGCGTCGTCAAATCGGTCACCCCGCTCCAGCTGCCGGGAGGGGCGCTCCAGTTCACCGTCGCCCTCAACACCGCCGCCATCAGCCTCAAGTCCTCCTCTTTCCAGTACGATCCCAAAACCCACGACTACCTGCTCTACGTGATGAGCGACGTCGACGTCGAGGCGATCCGGAGGACCGAGAAGGAGCGCCAGATCCAGCAGCAGCTCAGCCACGACATGAACAAGTGGAAGCTCGACGCGGTGGTCATCGACGCCGGCCATGGCGGCAAGGACCCGGGCGCCATCGGGACGAGGGGCACGAAGGAGAAGGATGTCGTGCTCAACATCGCGACCGACCTCGGCATGTTCGTCAAGCAGCGCTGGCCGGGCGTCAAGGTGATCTACACCCGGAAGGACGACCGCTTCATCCAGCTGAACGAGCGGGGAAAGATCGCGAACCGCTACGGCGGAAAGCTCTTCGTCAGCATCCACTGCAACTCCACGCCGACCGTCACGAAGGCCAAGGGCACCGAGGTCTACATCCTCGGCCCGCACAAGACCCAGTCCGCGCTCGACGTCGCTATGTTCGAGAACTCGGTCATCTCCCGGGAGGAGAATGCCCGGGACAACTACAAGGGCTTCTCCGACGAGTACCTCATCATGAGCAGCATGGCGCAGAGCGCCTTCGCGACGCAGTCGACCGAACTTGCGCAGGACGTGCTCAGGAAGGCCGAGCGCTACGGCAGCAACGGCCTCGGCGTCCGCCAGGCGGGCTTCATGGTGCTCTGGACCCCCTCGATGCCCAGCATCCTCGTCGAGACCGGCTACCTCTCCAACCCCGAGGAGGAGAAGATCCTCCGCTCACGCGAGCAGCAGGCCAAGATCGCCTTCGGCATCTTCCAGGGCCTGCAGCAGTACCGCGCCAGCTACGAGAACCGCCTGATGGCCAACGAGCGGTAGTTGGTGGCGCGTGACGCGAAAGTATCCGGTAGAGGACGTATGGGACCTATGGGACAGATGGGGCCTGTGGGATCTATGCGGCAATGGAACGACGATGCCTCGAGCCCAGGGTATTTGCGCCCCTTTGCATCATCTGTCCTGGAAGCCCTATCCGTCCTGCTGCTCCTTTCCCCGCCCCATTCTTCTCTTCCCTCTTGCCCGGTTGTCAACCATGTGCTAAATTCGGGTTGACAATCCGATCCACCCACCCGCCATCCATGAACCCGGTCACCTCCAGCATCCTCCAGCGGCTCGTCGGCCGTGACGGTTTCGTCTCCGGCGGGGAGCTCTGCCGCGAGCTGCATATCACGCGGAGCGCCGTCTGGAAGCATGTCGCGCAGCTCCGCGAGGCGGGCTACGCCATCGAGGCCGTAACCGGCCGGGGATACCGGCTTGCCGGGCTGACCGGCGTACCGGTGGCCGAAGAGGTGCTTCCGTTGCTCGAGACCACCCGAATCGGGAGGAGCTTCTCCTTCCTCGGTACGACCGACTCGACCAACCTGCAGGCCCGCGCCATCGCCCGTGACGGCGCCGCGGAGGGGAGCGTGGTCGTTGCGGACAGCCAGACCGGCGGGCGGGGCCGCATGCGCCGCGCCTGGTCCTCACCGCCCGGCGTCAACCTCTACTGCTCGATCGTGCTGCGCCCCCCGGTGCCGACCGTCCGCGTCCCGGAGATCCCGCTCGTGGCGGCGGCCGCCATCCACGAGGCGATCGGATCGGAGTGCCCCGCCCTCCAGATTTTCGTCAAGTGGCCGAACGACATCCTCTGTGGCGGGCGGAAGCTCTGCGGCATCCTCTGCGAAATGGAGTCCGAGCCCGACTTCACCCACTTCGTGGTGGTCGGCTTCGGCCTGAACGTCAACCTCGATCCGGTGCCCGAGGAGCTGCAGGGGATCGCCACCTCCCTCCGCATTGAGGCGGGAGCCGCCTTCTCGCGCGCCCGGCTCCTGGCTGCGGTGCTGAACCGCTTCGAGCGCATCTACGACGAGTGGCTCGGCAACAGCGACCTCGGCTTCCTGCTGCCCCGGCTCGAACGGCACGCCTGGCTGCAGGGCAAGGCGGTGCGCATCGAGCAGTTCGACCGCATCATCGCCGGCACGGTTTCCGGCCTCTCGCCGCAGGGGCACCTCCTGCTCCTGGGCGAGGATGGCGGGCTGACGGCCGTCAGCTCCGGCGAGGCCCACCTCCAGTCCATCAACGACCAATCCAGACCAGCATGACCCCAAGACTGCATCCCGACATCGAGAAGGCCTACCGCGTGCTCGATACGGGCGAACCCGTCGATTTCGAACTCGCATCCGCGCTCGGGCGCCTGCCGGACGCCGACGTGCTCGACCTGCTCTCCCTGGCCAACAAGGTGAAGAACCGCCACGCCATGAACGGGGGCGGCGTCCATGCCTGTTCGATCATGAACGCCAAATCGGGGGTCTGCGGCGAGAACTGCCGCTTCTGCGCCCAGTCGAAGCACAACGAGGCCTCGATCGAGGTCTACGGCCTGGTCGACGAGCAGGCCGTGCTCGAGCAGGCCCGGAGGAACTTCGGGCAGGGGATCGGCCACTTCGGGATCGTCACCAGCGGCTACGGTTACCCCAAGCCCTCGAAGGAGTTCGATCGCATCCTGGGGATGATCGATCTGCTGCACCGCGAACTGCCCGGACTGCAGGTCTGCGCCTCGCTCGGCGTGCTCGGCGCCGAGACCGCGGCCGCGCTCGCCTCCCACGGCATCGCCCACTACAACATCAACATCCAGGTAGACCCGGTCCGCTACGGCGAGCTGATCGCCGACACGCATACGGTCGAAGAGCGCATGGAGACGATCCGCCTGCTCCGCTCGAACGGCATTTCGGTCTGCTGCGGCGGGATCATCGGCACCGGGGAGAGCATGCAGGAGCGCATCGCCCTGATGTTCGCGCTGAGGGAACTGGACGTGACGGTCATTCCGCTCAACGTGCTCGTGCCCATCGACGGTACGCCGCTCGAGGGTGCCCCGCCCGTGCCGGTGCCCGAGATCGTCAGGAGCTTCGCGATCTGCCGCCTCGTGCATCCGGACCGGATCATCAAGTTCGCCGCCGGCAGGGAGACCGTGATGAAGGATTTCCAGGGGCTCCTGATGCTTGCCGGGGCGGACGGCTTCCTGACGGGCGGGTACCTCACGACCCGTGGCCGCGACACCACTGCAGACCGGCAGCTTGCCGAACAGGTGGCGATGTTCGCATGAGCATGGAGCGCGATGGAGGGGCGGCGGTGCGGAGCCCCGTCGGGGAGCATATCGCGAGGGAGCTGGAGGCGCTGCGCTCGAGGCAGCGCTACCGCGTGCTGCCCGTGACCGGCGAGCGGGGCGGCCGGTTCATCGAGGTCGACGGCCGTGAACTGCTGAACCTCTCCTCCAACGACTACCTCGGGCTCGGCGCCGACCGCGAACTGCTCGCCTCGTGGCTGCGGCGGCTCGCGGAGGCGGGTGCGGAGGCCCCGCCCTTCACCAGCTCTTCGTCCCGGCTGCTGACGGGCAACCACCCGCTCTACGGGGAGCTCGAACGCACGCTCGCCAGCGAGTATGGCCGCGAGGCGGCGATCGTCTTCAACAGCGGCTATCACGCCAACACCGGTATCCTGCCCGCCCTGAGCACCCGCCACGACCTGATCCTTTCCGACCGGCTGAACCATGCCAGCATCATCGACGGCATCCGGATCGCCGAGGCGGAGTACCGGCGCTACCGCCACGCCGACCTCAACCACCTCGAAGAGCTGCTCACCGCGGCCGAGGGGCGCTACCGCCAGGTGTTCATCGTCACCGAATCGGTCTTCAGCATGGACGGCGACCTCTGCGACCTGCGTCGCCTCGTCGGGCTCAAGCGGCGCCACGGTGCGGTGCTGATCGTCGACGAAGCCCACGGAGTCGGCGTCTATGGAGGGAAAGGGCTCGGCCTCTGCGAGGAGCTCGGCCTGCTCGGCGATGTCGACATCCTCATCGGTACCTTCGGCAAGGCCTTTGCCTCCGCCGGAGCCTACGCGGTGATGCCCGCCCTCTTCAGGGAGTACCTCGTCAACACCATGCGCACCCTGATCTTCACCACGGCCCTGCCTCCCGTTTCGGTCGGCTGGAGCCTCGAAACCTTCCGGAAGCAGCTCGGCATGGGTGAGGCCAGGCAGCGCCTGCGGCTCCTGGCGTCGAGGTTGCGCGACGGCCTCCGCGCCTCGGCCTTCGAGGTGCCGGGCGGAAGCCAGATCGTTCCGGTGGTGCTCGGCGAGGACCGGAGCGCCGTCTCGATGGCCACCGCGCTGCGGGAGGAGGGGTTCCACGCCCTGCCGGTCCGTCCGCCGACGGTTCCCGAGAACAGCGCCCGCCTCCGATTCTCGCTGCGGGCGGACCTGACGGAGGAGGATATCGACGCACTGCTCGCAACCCTGGTGCGGAGGCGGCCGTGAAGGGGGAGTGGATCGTCCGCGGGGGTCGCCCCTCGCTGCTGCTCCTCTTCAACGGCTGGGGGATGGACCGGCGGCTCGCCGACTGGATCGTCACGGCCTGGCCCGACCCGGGCACCCACGACCTCGCCCTGCTCTACGACTACCGCGAGCCGCACCTTCCGGAGGGGCTGGCGGAGGGGATGCTCCGCTACGACGGCGTCGACCTCGTGGCTTGGTCGCTCGGGGTCCACGCGGCGCTCGGCTCGGGCATCTCCGGCATCCGCCGGGCGGTGGCCCTGAACGGTACGCCGTTCCCGGTCGACGGGGCGAGGGGCATCCCGCCGGAGATCTTCGGGGGAACCCTCGACAACTGGAGCGATGCCGCCCGCAGCCGCTTCGAGCGGCGCATGTTCGCCGGCCTGGAGCGTGACGGACGCATCGCCGAGGTGCGCTCCGCGCGCAGCCCGGCCGACCAGCAGGAGGAGCTGCGGGCCATTGCCGCACGCGCCGCAGAACCCCTGCCGGAGGCTTCATGGCGCTTCTCGAAGGCGGTCGTCGGCGGCCGGGACCTGGTCTTCCTGCCCGGGAACCAGCTCGCGGCCTGGCAGGGGACGCCGACGGAGGTGGTCGACGCCATGCCCCACTTCCCCTTCTTCCACCTCGACGGATGGCGGGAGGTGCCCGGATGACCAGTTTTCCCGACAAGCAGCTCGTCGGCAGCCGCTTCGGCCGCTCGCTGCACACCTACCGCCAGAGCGCCGTGGTCCAGCGGGAGATGGCCGCCAGGCTCGCGGGGATGGTCGGGCGCGCCGGGGCCCCGCCCCATTTCGGCAGGGTGCTCGAGGTCGGCGCCGGATCGGCCGTGCTCACCTCGGAGCTGCTCTCCCGCCACTCGGTCGGCAGCTACTTCGCCAACGACCTCGTGCCGGCGAGCCGCGGGTTCGTCATGGAGGCGCTCGCGGCAGGCGAGGTCGCCGAGGGGCAATTCCTGGAAGGGGATATCGAAACCCTCGACCCGCTCCCCGGAGGGCTCGACCTGGTGGCCTCGAACGCCACCGTGCAGTGGCTGCACGACCTCGGAGGGTTCTTCGGCCGGATGGCCGGCGCGCTCGAGCCCGGGGGGCTGCTCGCCTTCAGCACCTTCGGGCCGGGCAACATGCGGGAAATCGCCGAACTCGAAGGGGTCTCGCTGGCCTACCGGACGCCTGCCGAAATCGAAGCCTGCGCCGGGGGGCTGTTCGAGCCGCTCCTTGTCGAGGAGGCGGTCCGCCGGCTTGAGTTCCCTTCGCCCGAGGCGGTGCTCCGGCATATCCGCGAGACCGGCGTCAACGGCATCTCCGGCCGGGGCTGGGGCATGGCCAGGCACCGGGAGTTCCTGCGGCGGTACCGGGAGGCCTTTCCGCTCGGGGAGGGTGTCGGCCTGACCTACCATCCACTTTACTGCTGTTTCAGGAGGAGGTAACATGAAAGGACGAGTGATCGCCGTATCTGGCATCGACACCGGCATCGGCAAGACGGTGGCCACCGGCCACCTGGCAAAATCCCTGGCGGCGTCGGGCATCGGCGTCATCACCCAGAAGGTCGCCCAGACCGGCGGCGAGGGGATCTCGGCTGATATCGCCGCGCACCGGGAGATCATGGGGATCGGGCTGCAGGGGGTCGACCTCGACGGCACGACCTGCCCCTACGTGTTCGCCTGTCCGGCATCGCCCCACCTGGCCGCGGCGCTGGAGGGGAGGGAGATCGACCTGCTTGCCATCAGGCGCTCGACCTTCCTCCTGCAGCGGCAGTACGACCTCGTGCTGCTCGAGGGGGCCGGCGGCCTGCTGGTGCCCCTGAACGGGAACCTGCTCTTCGCCGACTACCTCCGCGACGCCGGCTATCCCCTGGTGCTGGTCACCTCGCCGCGCCTCGGCAGCATCAACCACACCCTGCTCTCGATCGAGGCCTGCCGGTCCCGGGGCATCGAGCTCCGGGCGGTGCTCTACAACCGGTACGGAGAGGAGCCGGGGCCCATCGCCGACGACACCCGGCGGGTGATCGGGCTGGCGCTGCACCGCTACGGCATGGACAGCGTCCCGCTGATCGATCTCGGGGAGGGGGGATTCGCCCCCGATGCGGATGCCCTGCTTGCGAAGATCTGAACCCACTTGCCCGCATCACCATGACGGACCTCGATTTCGACCGACGCCACCTCTGGCACCCCTACACCTCCATGGCCGATCCGCTGCCGGTCTACCCGGTTGCCCGGGCGGACGGGGCGACGATCGTGCTCGGGGACGGGCGGCGGCTCGTCGACGGCATGTCCTCGTGGTGGGCGGCCATCCACGGCTACAACCACCCGGTGCTCAACCGGGCGGTTGAGGAGCAGCTCGGCAGGATGAGCCACGTCATGTTCGGCGGCCTGACGCACGAACCGGCCATCGAGCTGGGCAAGCTCCTCGACGCCCTCCTGCCGGAGCAGCTCGACCGGGTCTTCTTCTGCGACTCCGGCTCGGTTTCGGTCGAGGTGGCCGTCAAGATGGCGCTGCAGTACTGGCAGGCGGCCGGGAAGCCGGGGAAGCGCCGCCTCCTCACGGTCCGTTCGGGCTACCATGGCGACACCTTCATGGCCATGTCGGTCTGCGACCCCGTGACCGGTATGCACGGCCTGTTCAGCGGCGTCCTCCGGGAGCAGCTCTTCGCGGATGCCCCCTCCTGCGGCTTCACGGAGCCCTGGCGCGAAGAGGCGATCGACGGCATGCGCGACCTCCTCGAGCGGCACGCCGAGGAGGTCGCGGCGGTGGTGGTCGAGCCGGTCGTCCAGGGGGCTGGCGGCATGCGCTTCTACTCGCCGCACTACCTGCGGCGGCTCCGCGAACTCTGCACGGAGCACGGGGTGCTGCTCCTCTTCGACGAGATCGCCACGGGCTTCGGCCGCACCGGCCGTATGTTCGCCATGGAGCACGCCGGCGTCGTGCCCGACATCCTCTGCCTTGGCAAGGCGCTGACCGGCGGCTACATGACCCTTGCGGCAACGGTGGCTTCGGGGCAGGTCGCCGATACGATCTCCTCCGGCGATCCGGGGCTTTTCATGCACGGGCCTACCTTCATGGCCAACCCGCTCGCCTGCGCCGTGGCGGTCGCCAGCATCCGCCTGCTCCAGGCTCGCGACTGGCGCTCCGAGGTGCGCTCCATCGAGCAGCACCTCCGGGAACGGCTTGCCCCTTGTGCGGGCATGGCCGGGGTGCGCGACGTGCGGGTGCTCGGCGCGATCGGGGTGGTGGAGCTGGAGCGGCCGGTGGATATGGCCCGGATCCAGCGGCGCTTCGTGGAGCGCGGGGCCTGGGTGCGCCCCTTTGGCCGCCTCGTCTACCTCATGCCGCCCTTCATCGTTTCCGAAGTGGAACTCACGCTCCTGACGGATGCGGTGTGCGCCGTGGTGGCGGAGGAGGTCGAAGAAAAGAAGTAAAAGGAGCGCAGGGCGTTCAGTGACAGCAAGGACAACAGGAGGAATAAGGCTATATTCCCTTATCTCCTTAAGCTCCTTGTTGCCCGTTCAGTACTTCTCTTTCCTGCTTATGACCGACCGACCCTGGTTCACTCATTACGACGAGGGCGTGCCGCGCTCGCTGAGGCCCTATCCCGAGCACACGCTCATCGATGTGCTCCGTGAAACCGTGAAGTCGGGGCGCGGCGACGATCCTGCCCTCCTCTTCCAGGGATCGACGATCACCTACCGCCAGCTTGACGAACAGAGCAGCGCCTTCGCCTCTGCCCTCGTGGCCGCGGGCGTCCGCAAGGGGGACCGCGTCGTGATCGTGATGCCCAACTCGCCCCAGATGGTGATCGCCGAGTTCGGCATCTGGAAAGCGGGCGGCGTAGTGGTGCCGATCAATCCGCTCTACACCGGCCACGAGCTCGAGTACGCCATCTCCGAGTGCGGCGCAGAGACCGCGGTGGTGCTCTCGCTCTTCTACGGAAAGGTGTGCGAGGCAAGGGGGAACACCCCGCTGAAACGGGTGGTCGTATCGAACATCAAGGAGTACCTTCCTTCGGTCAAGCGCGTGCTCTTCACCCTCCTCAAGGAGGCGAAGGAGGGGCACCGGGCCCAGTTGCTTCCCGGAGACTTCGGGATGCAGGCGATGATCGCTGCCCACGCGGGAAGATCCCCTGCCGGGATCAGGGTCTCCCATGACGACCCCGCCGTCTTCATGTTCTCAGGCGGCACGACCGGAAAGCCCAAGTGCGCTATCGGCCGGCACCAGGCGATGGTCATCTCCGGCATGCAGCTCAGCAGGTGGTTCGGCGTGGTGCTCTCGAGCCGCGAGGACAGCATCATCCTCAACATGCCGCTGTTCCACGTCTACGGCCAGCTCGGCATCATGACCGCCGGCCTGGTCAGGAACTACCCGCTCATCCTCGTGCCCAATCCCAAGGATATCGACGGGTTGCTCAACCTGATAAAATCGGTGAGGCCGGCGGTGCTTCCGGGCGTGCCGACGCTCTTCAACGCCCTGGCCGCCCATCCGAAGCTGCAGAAGGACCATGCGTTGCTCAAATCGCTCAAGCTGATCGTCTCGGGTGCGTCGCCGCTGCACCTCGAGACCCGGCAGCGCTTCGAGTCGATGACCGGCGCGCAGATCATCGAGGCCTACGGGATGACCGAGTCGATGCTCGCCTCGGTCTGCACCCCGGTGCTCGGCACCCGGAAGAACGGTGCGGTGGGCGTCCCTGGCCCCGATGTCGACGTCCGCATCGTCGATGCCGACGACAGCCGCCTCCTGCTGGAGCCGGGGGTGGTCGGCGAGGTGCTGCTCCAGGCCCCCCAGCTCATGGAGGGGTACTGGAACAACCCGGCCGAGACCGAGGGGATGCTCCGCGACGGCTGGCTTCATACGGGCGACCTCGGCTACCTCGACGAGGACGGTTTCCTCTTCATCGTGGACCGCAAGAAGGACCTGATCAAACCGAGCGGCTTCCAGGTCTGGCCGCGCGAGGTCGAGGAGGTCATCTCGACGCACCCGTCGGTGCTCGAGGTCGGCGTCGCGGGCGTACCCGACGACCGGAAGGGCGAGGCGGTCAAGGCATGGGTGGTACTGCGGCAGGGGTGCGAACTTTCGGTTGGCGAGGTGCAGGAGCTTTGCCGCAAGGATCTCGCCGCCTACAAGGTGCCGAACCACGTCGAGTTCCGCGAAGCCCTGCCGAAATCGCATATCGGCAAGGTCCTCCGCCGCCAGCTGGTGGAGGAGCATAACGGAAAAGGGAGTTGAGGGACCTTAAGGACAGCAGGGGCTGAAGGGGGTGGCGCGGCTCGGGTTCTCCCTATTGTTGTTTCCTTCGGCGTATTCTGGCTTTGCTCATACGCTCACGAATGCCTCCCTCTTCAAGAAAATCTTGTTCAATCCTGTGGATCTGCCGTGAGAGCAGAAAACTGCAGACCTTGATCAGTCCGATAATGACATTGGCGGAGATCTCCGGATCCTCGTGCTCGATACCTTTGCGAAAGCTCTCGTAATCCGCATCCGGCAGGCGGTTGATCTCCCTGAGCCGGAGGGCGAAGGGGTGGGATGGGCTCCATTCGGCATAGTGGTGTACGCGGAGAAAATCCCGGAAATCCTCCAGCAGCTCTTCAAGGCTTGCCCTGGCGACGTTCGTCAATTTCACCTCGGTCTCTTTCGACGTGGCTGATGCCATGCTGCCTTCGATGATGTTCTGTTTTTCCGAGCGGGCAGCCTGAACCATCTGGTCTATCGTACGATCGTAACGGTTGAAAAACCGGGCGGTAAAATAGACAGTGGCATCCTAGAAGATCTCCGCCTTCCGGTAAGAGAGCAGGTTACGATAACCGCCGTGCTTGGGGACGAAGCCGTCGGTAGCCATGATAACTCCGATATTGTGGGGGAAAAGAGATCAGGGTCAACAAGGACTTCAAGGAAAAGATACGAAGATCGGTTCTGTCCCCAGCCTAAAATCCCTTTATTGTCCCTATGGTCCCTATCGTCCCTGTAGTCCCTATTCCTCAATGACTTCTGAAGAGCTCCAGGCCCTGCTTGATCCCTCGGTACTCTCCCTGATCGAGGCCCATGCCCACGAAGACCCCGCGGCATTCGCCATGAAGTTCCATGGCCGGAATGAGCTGCCGGTGCGCGCGATGGCCGAGCAGATCGCTTGCCGCCGGAAGGCCGCCCGAAAGCTCCCCTCGCTCTCCCGCCACCCCCTGCTCTACACCACCCTCTCCCTCGAACAGGCTTCGGGCGAACGCGCCGCCGAATGGAAGGCGGGCCTCATGGAGGGGCGAAGCCTCCTCGACCTGACCGGCGGCCTCGGCATCGACGACCTCTTCCTGGCCCGCAGGTTCGGGCGTGTCGTCGCCTGCGAGCGGGATCCGGTGCTTTCCGGGATATCGGCCCACAACCGCAACGTGCTGGGCGTCCGGAACGTCGAGGCGCTGGTGGGTGACGGCGCGGAGCTGCTCGGCGGCTTCCCGGACGGCTCCTTCGACTGGGTCTACGTCGATCCGGCGCGCCGCGAGGAGGGCGGGCGCTCCGTAGGCCTCGAGGCGACGAGCCCGGACGTGGTGTCGCTGCACGATACGATGCTCCGGAAAGCCCCGAAGGCCTGCATCAAGGCCTCACCTGCCCTCGAGACCTCCGGGCTGCAGGCGAAGCTGCCGTCGCTTGCTTCTGTGGTGGTGGTGTCGGTCGGGGGTGAGTGCAAGGAGACCCTGCTGCTGCTCGACCGGAGGCATCCGGCCGGCTTGGCGCCGTCGGTCACCGCGGCCTGCCTCGACGAGGCGCATGGGGAGTTCATGATCTCGTCTTCGGGGGGAGAGCAACCTGGGCGGCGTGTCGCCGCAGCCCCCGGACGCTGGTTCTACGAGCCTGATGCGGCCATCATCAGGGCGCGGCTGGCGGCTGAGCTGGCGAAGCGGCTGGGGCTCGAATTCCTGAACGGAACGGTCGACTACCTCACCTCGGAGCGGTACGCCGAAAACTTTCCTGGCCGGAGCTTCCGGGTCGAGGCCAGCCTGCCCTACCACCCGAAAACCCTGAAAACCGGGCTTTCCCGGCTGGGCGTGGCGGGGGCGGCCATCCAGCGCCGCGACTTCCCGCTCTCCCCCGAGCAGCTCCGCAAGCAGTTCCGGCTCCGCGAGAGCAGCGAATGGTTCCTTTTTTTTACGAAGGATGGTTCCGGCGCGCTGGTGTGTGTGGTGTGCCGGAAGCCTTAGGATTCCTCCCGCAACCGGTTCAGCTCTTTCAGGGCCATGCCGAAGCGCAGCCCCTGGATGCTGACGGTCACGCTGTCGGCGCCGAGCAGGCGCATGAACTCGTGCAGGATGAGGGTGCCCGTCAGGATGACGTCGGCCCTCCCTTCGGGGATGCCGAGGGCGACGACCTCGGGCAGCTCCAGGGCACGCAGCTCTTCGAGGATGCGCTGCACCTGCCGGAAGCTGATCCGGTACCCCTGGACCCTCTCCGGGTCGAAATGGCGGTCACCCATGCAGAGCTGGGCGATGGTGGTGAGGGTGCCGGCCACGCCGAAGAGCTCCTGGCCCGAGGCGGAGAAGGCTGGCAGGTTTTTCGACAGGATGCGGCCGATCTCCTCGCGGGCGGCCTCGAACTCGCCGGGAGCGGGCGGCAGCGAGGTGAAGAAGCGCTCGGTCAGCCTGACCGAGCCGATGTCGAGGCTCACCGAGCGCTCCACGGCAGCGGTGGTTCCCGTGATGATCTCGGTGCTTCCTCCGCCGATGTCGATCACCGTGAAGGGGTCCGGCACCTCCGCCATGCCGGCCACGGCGCCGATGAAGGTGAGCTTCGCCTCCTCGACGCCGCTGATGCAGCGGAGTCCGATGCCGGTCTCCCGCAGCACCTCGCCGACCACCTCGTCACGGTTCGCAGCGTCGCGCAGGGCGCTGGTGCCGGCCGCGATGATCCGCTCCACCCCGAGGCTGCGGCACAGTGAGGCGTACTCCCCCATGCAGGCGACGAGCCGGTCGACGGCCTCCCTGCAGATGAGCCGCCGCTCGTCGACGTTCTGCCCGAGCCGGACGATCGCCTGCCGGTGTTCGACCGGAATGATCCTCCCTGTGGCGGGGTCGAGGTCGGCCACCAGGAGCAGGGCGGTGTTGGTGCCCACGTCGATGCATGCGGTCCTCTGCATGGTGCCGCTCAGTTTTTCGGTTCGACCAGGCAGGAGAGCCACTCCTCCTCGTAGATGCTCTTCCTTGCTGCGTACCCCAGGCGCTTGAGCAGCTTCTTCAGCCACGGCTCGTCGTACACCAGCACCCCGGAGATCAGCACCTCCGCCTTCGGCGCATGCTTGCGGATCACCGGCAGGATACGGTCGATGACGTTCTTGTTGATGTTGGCCAGGATGAAGTCGTACCCCTCCTCGAGGTTCGCGGCAAGCTCCTCCTCGGCGTCGAGCAGCTCGACGCGGATGTCGGCCACCCCGTTCTCCACGACGTTCTCGAGGGCGTTCTCCGCTGCCCAGGCATTGTTGTCGAACGCCAGAATCGGGTTCCGGTTGCCGAGCTTGCGGGCGGCGATGGCCAGCACGCCGGTGCCGGTGCCGATGTCCATGATCTTCCGGTCGGCGAGGCCGATCTCTTCCATCTGGCGGAGCATCAGGCGCGTGGTGGCGTGGTAGCCGGTGCCGAAGGACATCTTGGGGTTGATCTCGATGACGATCTGGCCCGGTTTCGATTCGTACTCCTTCTGGTGCTGCACGATCAGGAAGCGGTCGGAGACCTCCACCGGCTTGAGGTGGGCCTCCCACTCGGCATTCCAGTTCCTGTCCGCCATGAATACGGCGGTGTGGCGCGGGACTGCCCCGAAGGTCTCGAGGAGCACCGTCCGGATACGCGCCTCCTTCTCCGGGTTCCAGGCCTCTTCGGGGAGGTAGGCGAGGAGCTTGCGATCCTCCTCGAGGAAATATTCGATGCCCTCCTGCGAAAGCACGGCGATATAGAGTTCGTAGAGGTCGCTATCGATCTCGAACGACAGTTCTATGTGGTTGTGGGTCTTCGGCGGCTGCATTGCGGCGGGGTCTCTTGTGGGTTTCGGTTTGTCCTGTCCTGGTGTGGAAGATACGAATAAACGCTCAATCGACCCGGATCACCCTCGTGCCGAAGCAGAAGTGCGTTTCGTACCACGCCTGCCGGAGCGAGCTGACGATCACCCCAGTCTTCGAGGCCGAGTGGGCGAAGCGCCCGTCGCCGAGGAACACGCCGACGTGGTCGACGGCCTCCCCCCCCGAGCTGAAGAAGACCAGGTCGCCCCGCCGCAGCTCCCTGCGGGGGACTACCGTGCCGAGCATCGCCAGCTCGCCCGAGGTCCGGGGAAGCTGCATCTGGAAGGAGAGGCCATAGAGGTACTGCACGAACCCCGAGCAGTCGAACCCGTCGGGAACCGTGCCGCCGAAACGGTACTTCGTGCCCTTCGCAGCCTCGACCCAGTTGAGCATCCGGTGCCATGAGCCCTCCGTGACCCGAACCGGCAGCGGACAGCCGGAGAGCCCCTCCGGACGGGTGCAGGAGATGTATGTTTTTCTCTTTTTTAGACTATATTTGCTCTCCATGCGATCGGAGAGGGGGCGCGTGCTCTGGCAGGCCCCGAGCGACAGCAGGATGCCCGGGAGGAGGAGCAGTATGGCGGTTTTTCCGTACCTCCGCAGCTTCGCTGCCAGCGGCGGCACGGCACTGGGTATCGCGTTCATGGGGGCGGCCGGGAGCCCGACCTTCAGGGTTCAGGAAACTCTCCACTTCGCAGTATAAGAAATCCGGAACGGAAGGAAAACGACGCGAAACCAATTCATTCGAAAGAAGTTATGGCAGTCATGAAATTCGGCGGCACCTCTGTGGGCACGGCAAGCGCCATGCGGCAGGCGATCGCCATCGTCGCCGAAAAACGCAAGTCGGGCGTGCCGCTCGTCGTGCTGAGCGCCTGCAGCGGCATCACCAACAAGCTCATCCAGATCGCCGACGCCTCGGGCTCGGGAAGGCTCGAAGAGGCCCTGGCGAAGGTTGAAGAGGTCCGCAGGCACCATGTCGACCTGGTCGGCGAGCTGATCTCGAGCGAAGCGCTCCGGGCGGAGCTGGCCGAAAAGATCGACGGGTACGTCTCCCGCCTCGAGATGCTGGTCAAGGGGATCGAGATCGTCGGCGAGCTGACCGAGCGCTCGAAGGACACCTTCTGCTCCTTCGGCGAACTGCTTTCGACCACGGTCTTCGCGGCGGCCATGAACGAGCAGGGGCACGCATGCCGCTGGCTCGACGTCCGCAGGGTGATGATCACCGACGACAACTTCGGCTTCGCCCGCCCGATCGACGAAACCTGCGAGGCGAAGGTCGCCGAGCTGGTCAGGCCCGTGCTGGCATCGGGGACGGTCGTCGTGACGCAGGGCTACATCGGCGCGACTGCCGCGGGCAGGACCACCACCCTCGGCAGGGGCGGCTCCGACCTCTCCGCGGCGCTGCTCGGCGCCTGGCTGCACGACGACTCCATCGAGATCTGGACCGACGTCGACGGCGTGATGACCTGCGATCCCCGCCTCGTGCCGGAGGCCCGGAGCATCCGTATCATGACCTTCTCCGAGGCGGCCGAGCTGGCCTACCTCGGCGCCAAGGTGCTGCATCCGGACACCATCGCCCCGGCGGTGAAGAAGAACATCCCGGTCTACGTGCTCAACACCTGGCATCCCGACTCGAAGGGCACCCTCATCACCGACGACCCGGCGCTCCTCTCGGGCAAGAGCTACGAAGGGCTGGTCAAGTCGATCGCCGTGAAGAAGGGGCAGGCGATCGTGAACGTCCGCTCAAACCGCATGCTCGGGCGCCACGGGTTCATGAACGAGCTGTTCGGGGTCTTCGAACGCTTCGGCATCTCGGTCGAGATGATCTCCACCAGCGAGGTCTCGGTCTCCCTGACCATCGACGACGCGAGCGTCAACGATGCGCTCGTCCAGGCGCTCTCGGAGCTCGGGGAGGTCGATTTCGAGCACAAGGTGGCCACGGTCAGCGTGGTCGGCGACAACCTCCGCATGTCGCGCGGGGTGGCCGGCAGGATCTTCGGGTCGTTGAAGAACGTCAACCTGCGGATGATCTCCCAGGGCGCCTCCGAGATCAACGTCGGGGTGGTCGTCGAGGAGCACGACGTCGCGGAGGCGGTCAACGCCCTGCACTGCGAGTTCTTCTCGGGCGAGCACTGCGCCATCTTCGAAAGGCCCGCAGGGCGTTGAGGGACGGCAGGATATTTACAGGATTAAACTTAGCATGACCATGGATTACAAGAAAGCCGGAGTCGACATCAGCGCAGGCGAAGAGTTCGTCCGCCTGATCAAGCCGCATGTCCGCCAGACCTTCACCACCCAGGTGATGACCGATATCGGGGCCTTCGGAGGCTTCTTCCAGCCCGACTTCTCGAAATACACCCAGCCGGTGCTGGTCAGCAGCATCGACGGCGTCGGCACCAAGCTCAAGATCGCCGTCGAGCTCGGCAAGTACGACACGGTGGGCTCCTGCCTGGTCAACCACTGCGTCAACGACATCCTGGTCTGCGGCGCGCGCCCGCTCTTCTTCCTCGACTACTACGCCTGCGGCAGGCTGAAGCCGGAGGTTGCGGCCGCCGTGGTGACCGGTATGGTCAAGGCCTGCCGCGAGAACGGCTGCGCCCTCATCGGCGGCGAGACCGCCGAGATGCCCGGCATCTACGAGGCCGAGGACTTCGACCTCGCCGGCACGATCGTCGGCGCGGTCGACAAGCCGGACATCGTCAACGGCTCGAAGATCGAGGCCGGGGATGTCATGGTCGGCCTCCCCTCCACCGGCCTGCACACCAACGGCTACTCCCTCGCCCGCAAGGTTTTCGAGGGGAGGATGCACGAGAAGGTCGCCGGCCTCGACGGCACCATCGGCGAAGAGCTGCTGAAGGTGCACCGCTCCTACCTTCCGGTGGTCGAGCCGCTGGTCGGCACCGGCGAGCTCCGCGGCATGTCGCACATCACCGGCGGCGGCCTCATGGGCAACACCATGCGCATCGTCCCCGACGGGCTCACCCTTTCGGTCGACTGGAACTCGTGGCCCGAACCGCTCATCTTCGACCTGATCCGCAAGGCGGGCGAGGTGCCGGAGGAGGACATGCGCCGCACCTTCAACCTCGGCCTCGGCCTGGTGATGATCGTCGCGAAGGAGCGCGTGGAGCACCTCATGGCCTACTTGAAGTCGAAGCAGGAAAATGCATACATTATAGGGTCGGTCGCCAGGGCGTGACGCGCCGGTGAGCGGGCTGGAATCCACCATCAAGACAGGTACCGTATGCTTACCTTGCTCTCCATTATCATCGTCTCCTACCTCATCGGGTCGATACCGACGAGCATCATCGCGGGCAGGCTGCTCAAGGGCATCGACGTCCGCGAATACGGCAGCGGCAACGCGGGCGGCACCAACGCCTTCAGGGTGCTCGGCTGGAAGGCCGGCCTCGCCGTGACGCTGATCGACATCGTCAAGGGGACCATTGCCGCGGTCTACGTCGTGGGCTACTTCAAGGCGCACCCGGCGGGCGTTTTCCCCGATATGAATGAAGTCGCCCTCAGCCTCGTCGCCGGCATGGCCGCCGTGATCGGCCATGTCTTCACGGTCTTCGCGGGCTTCAAGGGGGGCAAAGGGGTCAGCACCGCCGCGGGCATGCTGATCGGCGTCGCCCCGGTGAGCATGCTGATGGTGATCGGCGTGTTCGTGCTCGCCGTCTGGACCTCAAGGTACGTTTCGGTCGGGTCGATCCTCGCCGCCGCCGCCTTCCCGATCATCATCGCGATCCGCAAGTACATCTTCGAGCTCGGCAGCGGGCTGGACTACAACCTGTCGCTGCCCGGCGGCCGCTGGTTCGTGCACGACAGCCTCGACTACCACCTCCTCATCTTCGGCCTCATCGTGGCCGCAGCCATCATCTGGACGCATCGGGCGAACATCAGGCGGCTCCTCTCCGGAACCGAAAACCGCCTGAACATCGGCCATCGGGCCTGAAGCAGGACCGTTGCGCATGAAGATCTCCGTCCTCGGTGCCGGCAGCTGGGGTACCACCCTCGCCATCCTGCTCGCCTCGAAAGGGCATGAGGTGCTCCTGTGGGCACACCGCCCCGAGTTCGCCCGCGCGCTCGCCGCGGAGCGGGAGAACAAGCGTTACCTCAAGGGGATACCATTCCCCGCCTCGCTCCGGGTCGTGGAAAGCCTCGAGGATGCGGTCGCTTCCGCCGAGATGGTCGTGACGGCCGTCCCCTCCCAGGCGCTTCGCGAGACCGCAACCGCCTTCGCCGGCCTGCCTCTTGAAGGCAAGGTCATCGTCAATGTCGCCAAGGGGATCGAGCTGAAGAGCGGCAAGCGCATGTCCGAGGTGCTGCTCGAGGCGCTTCCGGGGCTCGACATCTCGCAGG
>OMIK01000083.1 GCA_900299075.1 Chlorobi bacterium Chlorobi_1 | reverse complement strand
TCGAAAAGACGCGCATCCGCTGGGGCATCGACGAGCGCGACCGGAGCTCGCAACATCTGCCGTCCTACCGTGAGAACTCCTGGCGGGCAGGCCTGGACCGCCTGCTCCTCGGCTACGCGATGCCGGACGAGGGGGTGCTGGTCGACGGAGTCCTGCCGTTCGACGGCGTCGAAGGCGAGGGGGCAGATACACTCGGCAGATTCGCCGGTTTCGTCGATGCGCTCGATTCGTTCCTGGTTTCGCTCGACCGTCCTGCCGCCCCCGATGCCTGGCGTGGACGGTTCGCCGCGATGCTGGAGCAGTTCATCAAGGCCGACGACGACTCCGAACGGGAACTTGCGAAGGTGCACCAGGCGATCGACGACTTCGCCGAAGCGGCCTCGGCGAGCAAGTTCGAGGAGGAGCTTTCGGCGCAGGTGGCGATCGCCTGGTTCCGCCTGCGGCTGGAGGAGGAGGAGCGCGGCCTCGGCTTCATGACCGGCGGCATCACCTTCTGCGCCATGCTCCCCATGCGCAGCATCCCCTTCAGGGTGGTGGCCATGATCGGCATGAACGACGGCTCGTTCCCCAGGCAGCAGCACCCGCCGGGCTTCGACCTGATCTCCGCCGCCCCTCGACGCGGCGACCGTTCGCTGCGCGGAGACGACCGCTATATGTTCCTCGAATCGATCCTCTCCGCCCGCGACGTGCTCTATCTCAGCTATGTCGGCCAGAGCGTGAAGGACAACAGCACCATCCCCCCGTCCGTGCTGGTCAGCGAGCTGCTCGACGCCATTGGCCGAAGGTTCGTGGTGGCTGGCGCGGGAGATGCCGACATCGTGGCGCATCTCGTGGCCGAACACCGCCTCCAGGCCTTCAACCCGGCCTACTTCAACGGGGATCCGAGGCTGTTCAGCTTTTCGAGGGAGAACATGCTGGCCCTTTCCGGATCGCGGCACCGGCTGCCGCGGCCCGCGTTCATCGACCAACCCCTTCCGCCACCGCCGGAGGAGTCGAGGCTGGTCTCCCTGGAGCGCCTCTCGCGATTCTTCGACAACCCGGCGGCATTCTTCCTCGAGGAGCGCCTGGGGATGCGGGGCTATCGCGGGGTCTTGCCGCTGGAGGAGCGGGAGCCCTTCGGACTCTCCGGCCTGGATGCCTACGCCATGCGCCAGGAGCTTTTCTCGACGATAATGGCCGGAGGGGATCCGCAAGGGATGCTGCCGGTTTTCAGGAGCCGGGGGCTGCTGCCGCCGGCGCACCACGGCGAGATGATTTTCCATGAGCTCGTCGGGGAGGTAGCCCTGTTCGTCGACGAGGTCCGGAAATACGAGCCCTCCGGCGGCCTTCGTGAGCGCTTCGAGCTGCAACTCGATATCGGGGGGTTCACCCTCACGGGCGCTGTCGACCGTGCTCCTGCCGGCGGCCAGCTCTTCGCCCGCTGCGCCTCCATGAAGGAGACCGACAGGATCAGGGCATGGATCTCCCATCTGGCCCTGAACGCCGCTGCCGGCAAGGCTCCGGGATGCGACACCCTGCTGGTGATGCGCGACGAGTCGCTCCGTTATGGCACGGTCGAAGATGCTTCTGCGCTCCTCGGCGAACTGTTGCGCTGTTACTGGCGCGGCCTCTCCGAGCCGTTACCCTTTTTCCCGAAATCCTCCATGGCATGGTCGAAGAGGTCCGGCAAAGGAGACGACGAGCGCCTCGTAGCGTCCCTCAAGGCATGGGATGAGGGTTACGGCGAGCGGCCCGGGGAGGGCTCGGATCCGGCGTACCTGCGCTGTTTCGGCGAAGAGCCTCCGTTCGGCGAAACCTTCCGCGAGGTTGCCGACCTCCTCCTCCGCCCCCTGATCGAGCATGGAGGGAAGCCGTGATGCCCAACCTTCTCGACCATCTGACGGTGCCGCTCGCCGGCATGCACCTCATCGAGGCGAGCGCGGGAACTGGCAAGACCTGGGCCATCGCATCCCTCTATCTCCGGATGCTTCTGGAGAAAGAGCTGGAGCCGGAAAAGATACTCGTCGTGACCTACACGGAGGCGGCCACACAAGAGCTGCGCGGCCGTATCAGGGGCCGGATCCGCGAGGCCCTGGAGGTGATGCAGGGCGCCGATCCGCCCGATCCGTTCCTTGACGCGCTTCGCCGGGGCGTGGCCGGATCGGGCAGCCTCGACGAGGCTGCAAGGAGGCTGGACTCGGCGCTCGCGGCATTTGATACGGCTTCCATCTTCACGATCCACGGCTTCTGCCTGCGGGCCCTCCAGGACCACGCCTTCGAGAGCGGTGCGCTCTACGACACCGGGCTCGTCACCGACCAGGCGCCACTGCTTCGGGAGGTCGCCGACGATTTCTGGCGGGGGCGCTTTTTCAGGGAGGAGAGCCCCCTTCTGGGCTATGCGATGCAGCGAGGGTGCTCACCTGAGGCCTTCATGAAGCTGCTTCGCGAGCTGAACGCCTCATCATGGTGCCAGGTGGTTCCCTCCTTCTCCGAGGCCGCGGTTTCGGCGATCGAATCCTCATGCCGGTCGGATTTCGATGAGGTGTGCCGTATCTGGACGGGGGATCGGGCCGGAATCGCCGACCTCCTCATGAACGACAAGGGGCTGAGCCGCAGTGCGGAGGGTTACCGGATGGACCGTGTCGAAAAGGTGCTGGAGGGCATGGACGCTTTCGTCGCCGGAGGTGACCCCTTCGCCATTTTCGAGGGATTCCCCCTGCTGACGGCATCGGGGATCAGGCAGGGCACGAAGGGCAAAGGGAGCTCGCCGCAGCACGAACTTTTCGATGCCTGTGACCGGCTGCTGGCGGCGGCAGACGAGCGGATCACCGCACTGAAGCATGAGTTGCTCGCCTTTGGCAGGGAGCGCCTGCCGCAGCGCAAGCGGGAGGGGAACGTGAGGTTCTTCGACGACCTGCTTGTGGAGCTCTGGCTCGCCCTCTCCGACGGAACGGGCGGCGGCATGCTCGCCGAGAGGCTCCGCCTCCGTTACCGCGCGGCACTGATCGACGAGTTCCAGGATACCGATCCGGTGCAGTACGACATCTTCAGGAAGATCTATGCCGGAACCACTCTTCCGCTCTTCCTGATAGGTGATCCGAAACAGGCGATCTACAGCTTCCGCGGTGCGGATATCTTCGCCTACCTCGCGGCCGCCTCCGGAATCGGAGCAGGGCAGCGGCATACCCTGGTTTCGAACTGGCGTTCCGACCCTGCGCTCCTGAGAGCATTCAATACCCTCTTCGACGATGCCGGGAAGCCCTTCGTGTTCGACGGCATCTCCTACCATCCGCTTGTACCTGGAGCGGGGGAACATGCCACGGATGGAGTCGAGGGAGGTTGCGCCCCCTTTGAAATCCGCTTCATGGATCCCGGCACGGACGACGGGAGCCTGAACGGCGGCAGCGCGGAGCAGTTCGCTACCAGGGCGTGCGCCTCCGGTATCGCCGGCATACTTGCAGCAGGAAACGGCACGTCGGCCGGCGACATCGCGGTCATCGTCCGGACGCACCGCCAGGCCCGCACGGTCCAGGAGGCGCTCACCCTTCTCGGCATCCCGTCGGTGATGCGCAGCGAAGAGAGCGTGTTCGCATCGATGGAGGCAAGGGAGCTCTCCATCCTGATCGCGGCGCTCGCGGATCCGGGTCGTGAGGCGCTCGTCAGGTCGGCTCTCGCCACCTCCATCATGGGGCTCTCCGGCAACGACATCGACCGGCTGAACGGCGACGAGGCGGCCTGGGTATCACGCCTGCAGCAGTTCCGTGAGTACCACCGGATGTGGGTTGAGCAGGGGGTCATGGCCATGGCGAGGGAGCTGCTTTCCAGGGAGTCGGTCCGCCGTCGCCTGCTCGAACTCCCGGGGAACGGGGGGATGCGGAGCCTGACCAACCTGCTGCACTGCTTCGAGCTGCTGCATCGGGCGGAACACGATCGGGGCCTCGGCATCGAAGGGCTCGTTTCATGGTTCGGCGAGCGCGTTGCCGCAAGGGAGGGGGGCGACGAGTACCAGATCCGGCTCGAGAGCGACGAACCTGCGGTCAGGATCGTCACGGTGCATGTCAGCAAAGGGCTCGAGTACCCGGTGGTCTTCTGCCCCTTCATGTTTGGCGGCCTGCGGTCGGGGGAGGGGATCGTCCGTTTCCACGACGCAGGCGGCCGCCTCGTGAAGGATTTCGGCTCGAAGGGGATCGCGGAGCACCGAAGGGTCGCCATGCGCGAAGAGCTGGCGGAGAACCTGCGCCTGCTCTACGTCGCCCTTACCAGGGCCAAGCGAAGATGCATCCTCTTTACGGGCCGGGTGGTGGACGGACGGCGCAAAGGCACGCCCCCGGTGCTCTCCCCGGCCTCATGGCTGCTCCACGTCACGGACGGGGCGAAATGTTCAGCCGATGTCGTCGGGGCAGCCCTCGGCGAGCTCGAGCAGCTTTCGGCGGAAACGATGGCCCTTGGTTTGCAGGAGCTTGCCGACGGCTCTGAAGGGGCCATCGATTTCAGGCGGTTGCTGCCCGGCGACCAGGCTCTTCATGTTTCCGCATTATCTCCGACAGGGGGCGGCGAGCCCGCTTCCTTATCCTGCAGGAGCTTCGAGGGGTCGATCGATACCGAGTGGCGGGTGGCCAGCTTCACCTCGTTCAGCCGGAGCAGGAGGGCGGCGCCTGAACTGCCGGACCGGGACGACCCGGAGCCCTCGGCACCGTCGATTCCCTTAGCCGACGGCGACCTGGGCATCTTCGCCTTCGACCGCGGCGCACGGGCGGGCATCCTGATGCATTCGCTCTTCGAAAACCTCGATTTCCCCTCGGCTTCCGGATCGGACCTTGAAGAGCTGGTCGGCCGTGAGCTCGACCGCCAGGGGTACGGCCGGGAGTGGCTGCCTTGCCTCTGCGGGATGGTTCGCGAGGTGCTCTCTACCCAAATCTCCTCGCCCTCCGGGCCGTTCCGGCTCGGCGACCTGAAGGCGGGGCGGTGGATGACCGAACTGGAGTTCCATATCCCGCTGAAACGGCTCGCATCGCCTGCCCTTGCCGCGCTTCTCAACCGCCACGGCATGGCCAGGGAGGGTGCCGACCTGCTCCGCCTGGCCGAATCGCTCGACTTCCGCCCGGCAAAGGGGATGCTCATGGGTTTCATCGACATGGTGTTCGAGGCTGGTGGCCGCTACTGGCTGCTCGACTGGAAATCGAACCATCTCGGGAACTCCACCGAAGATTACCGGATCGAGGCGTTGCGGGAGTCGATGGCCGGGCACCAGTATACCCTGCAGTACCTCCTCTACACGGTGGCGCTCGACCGCTACCTCGCCGCGAGGGTGCCGGGGTATGCCTATTCAAGCCATTTCGGAGGAGTGCTCTACCTCTTCCTGCGCGGCGTCAGGGCCCAGGCTGGCGAGGCTTCGGGGGTTTACCGTGATCTTCCGGACGAGGCGCTGGTCAGGGAGCTGGGCGAACTGCTGATCGAAACCGGGGGGGCGTCGGAATGAACATCGCATTCAACGAAAGGGCGATAGACCGGCAGGCAGCGGCCTTCCTTTGCCGCGGGGTCCAATGCGCCGATGGCGAGCTTTCCCGGATCGTGGTTTCCCTGCTGAGCCAGGCGGTCGGGCAGGGGAGCGTCTGCCTTGCCCTCGACGAAATAGCGTCAGGCACGGTAAAGGCCGGTGAGGCAGAGGAGGTTGCCTTGCCCGACCTGGCAGGGCTGCGGAGCCTGCTCGGACGGCTGCCGGCCGTCGGCCATCCCGGGGAGCGCCGGCCAATGGTGCTGGACGATGCCGGCCGCCTCTACCTCTATCGCTACTGGCGCTACGAGGCGAAAACTGCAGCTTTCATCGAGCGGATGGCCTCGGGTGATGGGCTCGCGATAGACGAGGAGCTCCTCGAGGATGGCCTGGAGCGGCTGTTCCCTGCCTCGGCCTGCTCCGGAGCCGAGGATTTCCAGAGGATCGCCGCCAGGGCGGCACTGCATCGCCGCTTTTCGGTCATCTCCGGCGGGCCGGGCACCGGCAAGACCTCGACCGTCGTGCGCATCCTTTGCCTGCTGCTTGAACAGCCCGGAGGGCTGCGCGGGCGGATCGCCATGGCGGCCCCCACCGGAAAGGCGGCCGCAAGGCTGAAAAGCTCCATTTCGGCAATGCGCCTGTCGCTCCCTTGCACTGAGGCGGTCCGGGCAGTGTTGCCCTCCGAAGTGACTACCATCCATCGCCTGCTGGGGCCCCTGCCGACTGGATTCCGCCATGCAGCCTCGAATCAGTTGCCGTTCGACACGGTCATCGTCGATGAAGCCTCAATGATCGACCTGCCGCTCATGTATGCGCTGCTCGATGCGATGCCGCCCCATGCCCGCCTGATCCTTCTGGGGGATCGGGACCAGCTCGCTTCGGTCGAGGCCGGGGCGGTGCTCGGCGACACCTGCAGGGCGGGGGAGGCGGCCGGCTCCGCGGTTGATGGATGCATCACCCTCCTGAAGAGGAGCTTCAGGTTCAGCGACTCATCCGGTATCGGGGGACTTGCCCGTGCCGTGAACGCCGGGGATGAAGCAACGGCCTTCGACCTGTTGTCCAAGGGCTCGTTGCCGGATATCTGCTGGATTTCACTTGCCGATCAGGG
>OMIK01000082.1 GCA_900299075.1 Chlorobi bacterium Chlorobi_1 | reverse complement strand
TGCTGGAAAAGACAGAGAAATTGACTCCGCCGGGAACCAGCGAGGCGCCGTAGGGGCGCACCCGGCCCGGGCGCACTTTCCATCCGGCAATCTCGACGGTGGGATAAAGGTCGATGCGTCCACTCATGGCAGTACGGTTTACGAAATTTCGGCGACGGCCGTTTCGACCGTGCCGTAGGCGATGAACTGCTCCCAGAACCCGGTGACCGACATGACATCCCTGACACCGTCCGGCACGGCCGCGAGGACCAGGTTCTTGCCGGATGCCCGCGCTTCACGGTACAGCAGGAGCAGGGTCCTCAGCCCGGCGCTCGTCAGCAGTCCGATGCCGGAGAAGTCGAGCACAAGCCCGCCGCCCAAGCCGAGCGCCGACAGCAGCCCGGCCTGGAACTCGCCGGCGTTGGCGTGGGTGATGTCGCCGGTGACAGCAGCGACAACCGCCCTGTCATATGGTGATAACGTGATATTCATGTCAGGATTCAGGTTGATAGAGTGGTGGGGTTTTTTCCAGGGCATCGACAAACTTCTTCGTCATCAGCAACCGTCCGTCGGTTGCTGATTTCTCGAACTCGACACGCTGGTGTGACAGGAACGCCTGGTAACTGCTTTTCGCATCGCCCGGGGCCCACATGCGGCACTCCCAGCGGACAACCACGGCGACCGTGGCCTTCCTGCCTTCGATCCTGATGTCGATCGACTCTATCTGGTGCGTTTCGTCGAAATAGTGCACCAGGGCGTTGGCATACCAGGCGGCAAAGGCCGGTTTTCCCGTGATCGGCTTCGGATCGTCGGGATAGTACATCTGCACATCGTCGGCAAGGTATTTCAACAGCTGCTCGACCGGCTTGTGGTCGTTGGTCCCCGCATACCATCCGAGCAGGGCATTCTGCACCATCGCCCTGTCGAGCAAGGGGGTCGCGGCAAAGGTCGCTGCAGGGCAGAGGGTAGCTGCGGCAAGCATGAGAACGGCCGCAGCCCTGCTGGTTTTTTCCCTGAACATTCACTCCTCCTTTGTTTTGAGGTGATGCCCCATGGTCGGGCGCGTCCTTGATCGCGCCATGACCAGGACATTGATATCGGAAACGCGTTGCATGCGGAACTGGTCGGTGGAGTTGCGGATGATGAACCAGCCGAGGCCGCCTGCCTGCCGATCCTCCAGAGGAAGGGTGACGTCCACGGGCGGAAGCGCTGCAGGATCGAACGGCGGCCCGGGATCCTCGATGCGCACGACCATCTCGTCTCCCGACCAGGAGGCAAAGACGCTGTAGAAAAGAGCATCATCCTCCCTGAGCGAATAGGAGATGACGTTCGTCACCGCTTCGCAGGCCGCCAGGGAGAGCTCCCGGGCAGCCGATGCGCCCATTCCTCCTTCGATGGCGACTGATTCCACCATCGATACCACTGCATCGATGGTCTCCAGCGATGCAGGCAGGCGAATAAGGCGGGCACCAGTACCGGACCTGACCAGCGACAGGGTGATATCGTCGAACCGCTCTTCGCTGGCCTGCCAAGCCTGGACCGTTTCCGCAAGTTCACAGCAGATGCTTTCTACCGACCGTGTCCTGTTCTTCTCCAGGAAAGCGTTCAGCCGGGCCATGCCGAACTGCTCCCCCGACGGAGACATCGCCTCGCTGATACCGTCGGTATAGATGGCCAGCAGGTCCCCCGGCCTGAACGGAACCTCCCAGGAGGTGTAGCGGTAGCCGCCAAGCACGCCGGCCGCCGGCCCGCTTCGCTGCGAAAGGCTTTCCACGCCGCCATCAGCCCTTACCAGCACCGGCGGATTGTGGCCGGCGTTGACATAGCCGAGCTTCTGCCCCACCGGATCCATGACGGCAAGGAACAGGGTGGCGAACATCATCGTCGGATTCGATTCGGCCAGGATGGCATTGATCCGGGTGATCGCCTCCTCAGGGTCTGCAACCGAGACCGTGCTCCGCAAAAGCAGGCTGACCCGCATCATGAACATCGCCGCAGAAATCCCCTTGCCGGAGATATCGCCGACCGCAAAGGCGGTCAGCCCCCCCGGCAGCACGAAATGGTCGTAAAAGTCGCCGCCGACCTCCTGTGCAGGGATGGAAATGCTGAAATGGGTCCCTCCCAGAATCTTCATCGGTTCAGGCAAGGCCGACGCCTGTATCGTGTGGGCGAGCGCCAGCTCGGTCGACAGGCGCTGCTGGCTCCGGGCCATCTCTTCACGCCTCAGTATCGAGCGTTGCAACTCCCCCACCATGCCGTTGAATGCTTCGATGACCTCAGCGGTCTCGTCGTGGGTGGTCGGCGGATTGAGTATCGAATCAAAATTCCCGTCATTCACCTTCTTCACACCTTCACGAAGGAGAACGAGGTTCCTCGTTGCGATTCCGGCGCTCCACCGGAACAACAGGCCAATTCCGGCGATGCAAAGAAATCCTGCCAACAGGATACTACCGGTAAACAGCCACTCTTCCGTGGCGAACTGGCTGAGGGGAAAGACATACAGGAAGATGAGCGACAGGCCAGGCACCCGCTTGTAGACAAAAAAAGATCTTCCTTCCCCGAACGGGTCTTCGGCTTCGAAAGAGCCTGTCTCCAGGGATGAGTTGCTGAGCCCGGGATAGCGGTGCGCAGTCACCGGCTTCGAATCCGCAAGGGTATCGAAACTGCCGGCAGGAGCCCTCCCCTCCGCTTTGCCGAGTGATGCGGTGGCAAGGACGTGGTGCCCGGAGTCGAGAACATACAGCCGGCAGTCAGCATTGACATCGACGGCCGCCATCCTTCGGAGGAATGTCTCGATGCGGACATCGACGGCGGCAACCCCGTCGAGGGTCGTTTTGCCGGCAGAGATGCGGTTGATCGGCAGAATACAGGAGACCACCGCATTGCGCCCGGTCTCGGGTGCGGTGTAGGGCCCGCTCCAGTTCCCCTCGATCGGCGACACGCCCTGCTCCCGGGCAGGCAGGTACCAATGCAGGCCCGGCCCCTCCAGCTCTTCGGGAAGATACCGCAGCCGCTCCCGGACGACCTTTCCTCCCCCTTCGGAGCGAACATAAAAAGCACGTTTTTTTTCCGGATTGAACTTGCTGTCCTGCTCGAACGCCAGCCTTACCCCGCTGGCGTTCGGAAGACGAAGGAGCGCATCCTCCATGACGTCATACCAGGATTCCGTGCCGGCAGGTTTCCACATCTGCACCAGGTCCGTGATCGACAGGAGCTCCTGCTTGACCGCATACAGATCGGATGAAGCCCTCACGAAGGAGGCCTCGAGCCGGGCCTGCAGCTCATCCTCTTCACGGTCGACGATCGCCAGGTGCCCCAGCCAGATCAGCACCGGCGCAGCCAGCAGGAAAACCGCACCGGCACAGAGCAGGGCGATGACCGTGAAGCGCTCCCGGAGCGTCCGTGGAAACATACCGTGCGGGTTCATCAGGTATTTCCCGGTTTACCAGCCGTAACGCCGGAGACCATGCTCAAGCACTTCGACCAGCTTCTGCCCGCAGAGTTCGGAATCGCCAGTGGTGCGGGCCGTGATGATCGGATAATCCACGATCACCGAGAATTTCTTCCCGACATTGCCGATGAACTGTCCGTCGGGCCCGACCGCATCCTTCAGGATGAACTCGAGCTGGTATGGCGCCCCCTGGAAGCTGTGGTCGATCTTCATGTAGCCGTGCCCGTCGTTGTAGTCGAAAGCGAGGGGATGGCCGGTGACCCGTTTTCCGTACACGATGCTTCTTTCGGTGATTTCATCCCGGGTAAAGGCAAGGACGGCGACACCGTAGCATTCGCCCGCGACAGGCTTGCCGGCCTTGAGAAAGAGGCGGATGAGGTCGTGCAGCCGCTTGTTGTTGGCCATATCGAGAATGGGGCCGGAACCCCCGACAAGGACCAGAGCGTCGTACTTCCTGATGTCGCCGGCGACCTTGTCGAGGGCCGCATTGTAGGCGAAGAGTTCGTCAAGGTATTTCGGCGAGCTGTAGTAGGGCTTCGAAGGAAGCCATGCCGTAAGGTTGACCGGCTTGTCGAGCCTGGCGGATGCCTCGATCCTGCGGACCTTTTCGGCAACCTCGGGCGTGGTAACCGTACGGCCGAGAGGAGGATCGATATAGGCAGGGTCCATGCTTGGCGTCAAGGCGACCGGCTTCGTTCCCTTGGGAGTGGCGAACTCTATCCGGTAACCGGCCTTCTCGAGCGCTTCAAGGGGGCCGACCAGCTCTTCACCCCAGTACCCGAATGCGGAGAGCACGAAAAGCACCCGTTTGTTGAGGCGCCTGTCGGCACCCTGACGGTCATCGGCCAAGGCTTGACGGGTCGAAGCCGTTCCGATGAGAAGGAACAGTACGGCAATTCTGATAATCTTGGTCTTCATGGCAGCCTATCTCCTGTTTCACGTGTTGATGAGTTATTGACGCGGCGACACAATCCTTACGGCATGAGTTTACCGACCGCCTCTTCGGGCGTCGTGACGACGATGAAATAGGGAAGAAAACCGGTGATGGCGAGCGTGTCACGCATGGTGTCGGTAAGCCGGCACAGCACCAGCCCTCCCTCCAGCTTGTTGACCTGCCTGACGACCAGCAGCAGCATCCGCAAGCCGCTGCTCGCCAGGTAGGTGACCCCCCCAAAATCGAGCACAAGGTACTTCTTCCCCTCCTGGATCATCCTG
>OMIK01000081.1 GCA_900299075.1 Chlorobi bacterium Chlorobi_1 | reverse complement strand
GATAATGGATAATGGATAATGGATAATGGATAATGGATAATGGATAATGGATAATGGAGGGAGGGGGGATTTTGCGGGGGCGGTTCCGGTTCGATGCCGGGCGATGGAACACCTCGCAAGGCGCCCTCTGGCCTCCTGTTCCCGGTGGTGAAAACCGGCAGGGTTTGTAATAATCGGCTGCCGTGGTTATGTTCCATCTGTTACTTTTTTTACGAAGACCGCAAGGATGCACGTGCTATCCCCCTTGTGACAAACGGTTGGGTTGTGAAGATTTCTCTACGGTTCAGACTTACGTGCCTCGGTTCGCTCCTCATGTTTTGCGGGGTTTCGCCTGTGGCCCGCGGCGAGGAGCCGGACAGGTCACCTGCTGCCCCGCCCTCCTCAGGCGTGTCGGAAATGCTCGACAGCCTCACGACCGCCACCTATTTCCAGGACGACCAGTTCAGGCTTTACGGGCCTGGACAGAAGGATGTCTTCCCGCGGCACTTCGTCCCCCAGTTCAGCGACTCGGTCTATGCCTCGAGGATTGCGGACCTCGCGAAAAAATCGCAGTTCAAGCTGGTCTACAACCAGCACGTCAAGGGGTTCATCAGGGTCTATGCGGTCGACAGGCGGAAGACCGTCGCCAAGATGCTCGGCCTCACGAAGATCTATTTCCCGCTGTTCGAGGAGAAGTTGAAGGAGTACAACATCCCCCAGGAGATGAAGTACCTGGCCATCGTCGAGTCCGCCCTCAACCCGACGGCGGTCTCCCACGCGGGTGCCCGCGGCCTCTGGCAGTTCATGGGCGGGACCGGCAAGATGTACGGCCTGCAGTCATCCTCCTTCATCGAGGACCGTTACGACCCCTACAAGGCAACGATCGCAGCCTGCGAACACCTCCAGGACCTCTACCAGACCTTCGGTGACTGGTTCCTCGTCCTTGCCGCCTACAACTCCGGTGCTGGCAACGTGCGCAAGGCGATCCGGGCTTCCGGCGGCGCGCACGACTACTGGGAGATCTGGCCCTACCTTCCCCAGGAGACGAGGGGGTATGTCCCCGCGTTCATCGCGGTGACCTATGTCATGAGCTACTACAAGGAGCATAATATCAAGCCGCTCGAGCCGGGTTACCTGTATTCCGAGACCGAGCGTGTCCCGATCAACAACGCCCTTACGTTCGAACAGCTCCAGGAGACGATCGGCGTGCCGCTCGACGACCTCAAGTTCCTCAACCCCCAGTACAAGGTTGGGCTGATCCCGTCGCCCGCCTCGCGGCCCAATATGGTCAGGCTGCCGAAGAGGTATGTCCAGCCGTTCCAGCAGCGGGAGCAGGAGATCTACGCCTACCACCCGGAGCGTGCACAGGAGCGGGAACGCCTCTATGCCGTGGTCCAGGAGCACGAGCGCCAGAGCGGTGAGGTCATCTCCTCCAAGGGCAGGAAGACCCATGTGGTGCGGAAGGGCGAGACCCTTGCCGGCGTGGCCAGGAAGTACCGCGTCCCTGTCAGCCAGCTGATCGCCTGGAACGACCTGAAGAGCGGCCACGTGAAGCCTGGCCAGCAGATCGTCGTCTTCAAGGCGAACGGCGAAAAAGCATCGGGAAAGCAGCAGGCCTCGGTCAGCTCCAAAGGCAAGAAAGGAAAGGGCTCTGCCGGAAGGGTGCAAAAGGCGGGTGTCAAGGCCCGTGGCAAGGGCAAGGCGGGAAAGGCTGCTGCCGTAAAGCCGAAAGATTCGAAGGGCAGGAAGGCGAAGCCGGCCGGCACCAGGCAGCATAAGCGCTAATCTCCAGGACGGCCGTGCTCAACGGCCGTCGAGGTTTTATGGCTGGGGATGCCAACCCTGCCCGCCGCCACTATCCGGAAGCGGCACCCTGCGTTGATCATTGCGCGTTCTTCCACTTGTCATTGACGGTTTTTTATTATCTTCAGTTTCGATTTCCTGCGCGGTTCCTGCGCGCAGAGAGAGCGCAAAGTCGATTTCGGTTGTACGGAACAGTTTCTTCAACCACCTATCAAAGGGAACCACAACAACGTATGCGTAATATCATTTTCACCGGCAAGGGCGGCGTCGGAAAGACTTCGGTTGCCGCGGCGACCGCGCTCAGGGCAGCGGACATGGGTTTCAAGACCCTCATCATGTCGACCGACCCGGCACACAGCCTCGGTGACTCGCTCGACGTCGAGCTCGGGCCTTCCCCGGTCAAGATCACCGAGAACCTCTGGGGCCAGGAAGTCAGCGTCTTCGGCGACCTCAACCTGAACTGGGACGTCGTCAGGGAGCACTTCGCCCACCTGATGGCTTCGCGCGGCATCGAAGGCGTCTACGCTGAGGAGATGGGCGTGCTTCCCGGCATGGAAGAGCTCTTCTCCCTCTCCTACATCAAGCGCTACAACGAAGAGCAGAAGGATTTCGACCTGCTGGTCGTCGACTGCGCCCCGACCGGCGAAACCCTCAGGCTGCTGTCGCTGCCCGAGACCTTCGGCTGGTTCATCAAGTTCATCCGCAACGTCGAGAAGTACATGGTGAAGCCGATGATCCGCCCGCTCTCCAAGAAGGTCAAGAAGCTCGACGACTTCGTGGCTCCTGAAGAGGTCTACGAGAAGGTCGACAACCTCTTCTCCTCCACCGAAGGTATCATCGACCTGCTCGCCGACGGTTCCAAGACCACCATGCGCCTGGTGATGAACCCCGAGAAGATGGTCATCAAGGAGTCCATGCGCGCCCTGACCTACCTGAACCTCTACGGCATCACGGTCGACAGGATCACCATCAACCGCGTCATGCCCGACCAGAGCCCGGACCCGTACTTCCAGAAGTGGCGCAGCATCCAGCAGAAGTACATCGAGCAGATCCAGGGCGCGTTCGCCCCGATCCCGATCGCCGAAGTGCCGCTGTTCGACAACGAGGTCGTCGGCCTCGACATGCTCCGCAGGGTCGGCGAGAAGGTCTATGGCGACACCAACCCGCTCGACGTCTTCTTCAAGGAGGACCCGATCAACATCAACAAGATCTCGGACGGCCACTATACGGTACGCGTCAAGCTGCCGTTCATGGAGAACATGGGCCTCGAGCCGAAGATCCTGAAGCTCGGCGACGACCTTACCATTCGTATCGGCGACTACCAGAAGGTTGTGGCCCTTCCGATCTTCCTGGCAGGTCTCGAGTCCACCGGCGCCTCCTTCGAGAGCGGCTGGCTCAGCATCGAGTTCAGCAAGTAAGACGCTCGATCCGGCTTCGGCCGAAAGCATCCTCAGCGAGGCTGTGGCGCACCGGCGCAACAGCCTCGCTCTGTTTTCTGCCTCCGTCGCGGTCGACGCCATTGCCGTCGGGTGGAATTTATAGGGCCCGCCTCTCATTATTATGGTTGATTTATTATCTTGAAGGCTGTTCGGAACACTGCCTCCATCTGGCCGCCAGCCCTCGGCGCCGGCCGTTAATGAGTACCATCGAATGCAACAGTTACAGGATTTACGGGTTTCCCGAATCATCACCCTTACCTCGCCACGGGCCCTCAAGGAGAAGCTGCCCGTGACCGAGCATATAGCCGATACCGTCTGCCATGGCCGCCGCGAGGTGGAGGAGATCCTCACCGGCCGCGACAACCGCCTGCTCGTCATCGTCGGGCCCTGCTCGATCCATGACATGAAAGCCGCACGCGAGTACGCCGCGAAACTTTCAGAACTCCGCGAGGAGCTCTCCGGGGAGTTCTGCATCGTCATGCGGGTCTACTTCGAAAAGCCGAGGACCACCATCGGCTGGAAAGGGTTCATCAACGACCCGCACCTGAACGATACCTACGATATCGAGCATGGCCTCTACCATGCCCGCAAGCTCCTGATCGAGCTGAACGAGATGGGGCTGCCGACGGCCACCGAGTTCCTCGATCCCATCTCGCCGCAGTACGTCGCCGACCTGATCACCTGGGCGGCCATCGGCGCGCGGACCATCGAGTCGCAGACGCACCGGCAGATGGCCAGCGGCCTCTCGATGCCGGTCGGTTTCAAGAACTCCACCGACGGTCGCCTCCAGGTCGCCATCGACGCCATCCGCTCCGCCATGCACCAGCACAGTTTCCTGGGCATCGACCAGGACGGCCACAGCAGCGTCATCACGACCAAGGGCAACCCCTTCGGCCACCTCGTGCTTCGCGGCGGCTCGCACCGGCCGAACTACGACGCCGAAAGCATCGCGATTGCCGAGAAGCAGCTCGACAAGGGTGAGCTCGCCCCCTACCTGGTCGTGGACTGCAGCCATGCCAATTCGGGCAAGAAGTTCGAGAACCAGCTCAAGGTCTGGGAGGATATCCTGGACCAGAAGCTTGCCGGCAACACGAGCATCGCTGGGGTCATGATCGAGAGCAACATCTGTTCCGGGAACCAGCCCTTCCCGGTCGATCCCACCGCCCTGCAGTACGGCGTTTCGATCACCGACGAGTGCGTCTCCTGGGAGGAGACCGCGAAGATGCTTCGCGAGGGCGCCCGCGTCATGGCGCAGGTCAGGAGCGCTGCCGGCAGGTAGCCGTTTGTCGACATCTTAATTGAACTCAAAATCACTTCCGATATGAACATCGATCGTGCCGTATATGCCATCGCCGGCCTCTTCATCGTCGCCAGCGTCCTGCTTTCGATCTACCACAACCAGAACTGGCTCTGGTTCACCGGCTTCGTCGGCCTGAACCTTTTCCAGTCGTCGATCACCGGTTTCTGCCCGATGGTGAACATCCTCAAGGCGCTGGGCGTCAAGCCGGGCCAGGCATTCAAATAACCGTGATTCGCCGAACAACCCCCACCAGACCAGCATGAGCATCCAGATCAAACGCGTCGAGACACCCGGCGAGCGCAAACAGTTCATCAGGTTCGCCTGGAAGATCTACCGGAACGATCCCGAGCTGGATCGCAACTGGGTGCCGCCGGTGGTCTCGGACTACATGAAGACCCTCGATACGTCGAGCTATCCGCTCTACGACCATGCCGAGCTGGCCATGTTCACCGCCTGGCGCGACGATCGGATGGTCGGTACGATTGCCGCCATCCGGAATCGCCGGCATAACGAGATCCACGGGGACAAGGTGGGATTCTGGGGCTTCTTCGAGTGCATCGACGACCAGAAGGTCGCCGACGCGCTGTTCGACGCGGCGGCCCTCTGGCTGAAGAGCAAGGGGCTGGACTCCATGCGCGGGCCGGTCAGCCCCTCGATGAACGACCAGTGCGGCATGCTCACCAAGGGTTACGACAGCCCGCCGGTCTTCCTCATGCTTTACAACCCTCCCTACTACAACGAACTCTGCAGGAACGCCGGGCACGAGGTCGCCCAGGAGCTGCTGGCCTGGTACATCGACCAGAAGTCGATCGACATCGATCGGCTCCGCCGCATTGCTGGACACGTCATGAGGCGCGAGGGGCTGACCATCAGGACCCTCGACATGAAGCGCTTCGACAGCGAGGTGGAGAAGATGCGGACCATCTACAACGGTGCGTGGGAGAAGAACTGGGGCTTCGTGCCGATGACCGACAAGGAGTTCGACTTCCTGGCCAAGAGCCTCAAGCCGATCGCCAACCCGCACTACATCTATTTCGTCGAGGACAGCCAGGGGCGGACCGTCGGCTTCTCCCTTTCGCTTCCCGACATCAACCAGGCGCTGAAGCACGTGAACGGCAACCCCTTCACTCCGTGGGGGCTGGCCAAGTACCTCTGGTACAAGCGCAACATCGATATGGTGCGGACCATCGTGATGGGGGTGCTGCCGGAGTACCGGAACAAGGGGGTCGACAGCATCATGAACGCCCATATCGCCGATTACGGCGGCAGGCACGGCGTGTTCGCCAGCGAGATGAGCTGGGTGCTCAAGTCCAACGAGGCGATGAGCAAGCTGGCCAGCGTGATCGGTGGCAAGCCCTACAAGGAGTACGTGATCTACGAAAAGCCGATCTGAAAAGCAGATCACGGCCCTGTCTTCATGGCTATCTGATACGATTTCGACAGTAACGCAAAAAGGAGCCACAGGGCTCCTTTTTGCGTTGTGTTAGCATAACCTTAACCTAGCAAAGAACTTTCCACACGGTTAGAACGAAGCCATGAACACGAGGCTCGACTTCTCGGAGATCGGGTTGTACACATAGGACGCGGTGTACCTGTCCTTGGAGACCGAGATGCCGGTGTTGACCAGGGCGAGCTTCT
>OMIK01000080.1 GCA_900299075.1 Chlorobi bacterium Chlorobi_1 | reverse complement strand
TCGGCATCGGTCAGCTCAAGGCGGGAACCGACCCCCTCGCGCAGCCGCAGCCGGGTGATCCGGTAGCTCCGTTCGGCGACGCCCACCGTCCTCGACTGCACCTCGATCCTCCGGCGTGACTCCGCCAGGTTCGCCAGCCGGACCTCGACATCCGCCCTGACCTGCGCCTTCAGCTCCTCCAGCCTCGTCCTTGTCTGCAACCTGGATATCTTCGCCTCCTCGATCCTCGCGCTGGTGGCGAAGCCGGAGAAGATGGGCACGCTGAGCTGCAGTCCAACCGTCGAGGAGACCGGCCAGCGGCTCCTGTCGACCGGCGTACCGTCGTTGAACTGGGTCTGGGCCTGCACCTGGCCGAATGCGCCGAGCGTCGGCAGCCCTTCCGACCGGGCGGCGGTCACCTTCTCCCCCTCCGCCTCGAGCTGGAGCGAAAGGCTTCGCACGTCGGGGCGCTTTTCGAGCGCCTCGGCAAAGGCAGCGGCGACATCCCCGGGGAACTTCCCGTCGCGGAACGCGAGCGAGTCGGAGAGGGCTATCCCGGTCTCCTGGTCGAGCCCCATAACCGACTTGAGCCTGGTCGAAGCGATCGAGACGTCGCTTTTCGCACGGATGAACTCCGGCCGCAGGTTCTCGACCGAGAGGTAGGCCTTGAGGGTATCGATATCGGCGGCGACCCCCTGCCTGAAGAGTGCGTTCGTATCCTTGCGGGCGGCCTCCCACCTGGAGATGCTCTGCGCCACCAGCTTGAGCTTCTCGGCGGAGATGAGCGCATCGTAATAGGCCTTGCGTATGGAGGTGACCACCTCCGCGCCCGACTGCCGGTAGGACTCGTCGCTGATCTTCCTTACCAGCGAGGCGGCCCGGATGCCGGCGATGGCCGAAAGCTTGAAGATGTTCTGGCTGACGTTCACCGAGGCCACCGAGGAGTTGTCGCTGCTGATCGGGATAGGGTTGGGCGACATCGACGGAATGTAGAGCACGGTCGGTTTCAGGGTCCGGGTGTATGAGAGGCCCGACGAGATGTGCGGCAGCACCTCCGCCCAAGATTCACGGATTTTCTGGCCGGCCATCCTGCGATCGAGCCTGGCGATCTCGAGCGTGCGGTTGCGCTGCATGCCGATCTTCACGGCATCCTCGAGGCTGAGCACCACCCGTGCCTGTTCTTCCTGCGCGGCGGCCGCTTCCCTGCCGGTGATTGCGGCTACGGACAGGCAGACGGCGAGCAGGCTGAGGATTCGAAACGGTCTCATGAAGCTGGGGGTCGAGGTTGTTGGTTGTTCAGAGGTGTCTCTCAAATATAGCCAAGCGGGGATATTGCGGCAATCAGCCACCATAGCGGCCTTTCCAGAGCGCGTCGAGCCGCTCCCTGACATACTTCTCGCGCCCCTCCCCGTCTGGCCTGTAGAAGGCCTTCGGGTCGATCTGCTCAGGGAAGTAGCGCTCCTCGACGAAATGGCCGGGGTAGCTGTGCGGGTAGCGGTACCCTTCACCGTAGCCGATCTCCTTCATGAAGGTGGTCGGAGCATTGCGGAGGTGCAGCGGTACGGTCAGCGGCCCTGCGGCCTTCACCGCCGCCATCGCCTCGTTGAGTGCGGTGTAGCTGGCGTTGGACTTCGGACAGCCAGCCAGGTAGGTCGCGCCCTGCGCCAGGTTGATGCGCGCCTCCGGCATGCCGATCACCTCGACGGCGTGGAAGACCGACATGGCGAGTGTAAGCGCGTAGGGATCGGCGTTGCCGATATCCTCGCTTGCGAAGATCACCATGCGCCGTGCGATGAACTTGGGATCCTCGCCCCCCTCGATCATCTTCGACATCCAGACGAGCGCCGCGTCGGGGTCCGAGCCGCGGAGGGACTTGATGAAGGCGGAGACCGTGTCGTAGTGCGCCTCGCCCCCCTTGTCGTACTCGGGGGCGCGGTGCTGCAGCGCCTGCTCGAACATCCTGCGGTCGAGCACGGCGTGCAGGGCATCGGCCGGCAGGAGCGAACGGGCGGCCTCGAGCGCGTTGAGCGCCTTGCGCGCGTCCCCGCCGGCGTACTGCAGGAGGAACTCCATGTCGGCTTTGCCGACCTCCGTCCCTGCAAGGGCCTCGTCGCTCGAGACGGCGCGCTCCACCACCTGCCGCACATCCTCGTCGCCGAGCGGCTGCAGGATGTAGACCTGCATCCTGGAGAGGAGCGCCCGGTTGACCTCGAACGACGGGTTCTCGGTGGTCGCGCCGATTAGCACGATCAGCCCCTGCTCGATGGCGTGCAGCAGCGTGTCCTGCTGCGCCTTGTTGAAACGGTGGATCTCGTCGATGAAGAGGAGCGTCTGGCGGCCTTCGATCCTGCGGGTCTTCTCGGCGTTCTCCAGCACTCGCCGGACATCCTTCACTCCCGAGTCGGTAGCGGAGAGCTGCTCGAACCGGTAGTTCAGCGATCGGGCGCACACTTCGGCAAGAGTGGTCTTGCCGGAGCCGGGAGGACCCCAGAAGATCATGGACGGGATCTTCCCCTGTTCGAGGTAGCGCCTGATCGGGCCGTCTGGACCGACAAGGTGCTCCTGCCCGAACAGGTCGTCGATACAGAGCGGCCGCACCCGTTCGGCGAGCGGCTGGAACCGCCGGCCGGAGGCATCCCCGCCTCCGCCGCCGAAAAGCTCCTGCTGGGAAGGATCCTGTGCCGTCATGAGAAGCCCTGCTCCGTCAGCCACGATTCGCTGATCCGGCTCCCGCCGCCATCTGGCGGCACCTGCTTCTGCCGGGCGACATACTTGCCGAGGATATCGAACTCGAGGTTCACCTCGCTCCCTTCGCGAAGGCTTGCGATGGTGGTGTTGCCCAGCGTGTAGGGGATCAGGGCCACCGTCAGGAGCGACGGGGCGACCTCGGCCACCGTCAGGCTCACGCCGTCGACGGCGATCGAGCCTACGGGAACGATCCATGCGTCGAACCCTGTCGGGAAGGAGATCGAGACCATCCGGCTCTCCCCCGCCTCGACGATCCTGGCGACCCTTCCTGCGCAGTCCACATGGCCGAGCACGAAGTGGCCTCCGAGCCGGTCCATCGGACGGACGGCGCGTTCGAGGTTCACCTTCGTCCCGCTGCGGAACGAGCCGAGCGTGGTCTTCTTCAGGGTCTCCGCGACGGTGTCCACCTCGAACCAACCCTGGCCGCAGTGGACGACGGTCTGGCAGGCGCCGTTCACGCTCACGCTCTCGTCGACCGACAGGTCGCCGAACTCGGCAGCCGATGTGTAGTTGACACGGAGCCGCAACCCCCCGCCCCTCGGCGTGCTGCCCGCAACCTTGCCGACATCCTTGACGATTCCAGTAAACATGGCGATTTGTCCTCTTTCGTTCCCGGTCCTTGCCTGTGCTTCAAGGTAACAAAAATCAGGCGTCTCTCCACCCGGAGGCATCCGGATCCAGGCCGCGCATCATGAACATGGAACCGATGATGATGACATCCTGGACGAAATGGATCATGACAGCCCAGAAAAAGCCTCCGGTCTCGTACACCGACTTGGCCAGGAGGAATCCGAGGATCCCGGCAAG
>OMIK01000079.1 GCA_900299075.1 Chlorobi bacterium Chlorobi_1 | reverse complement strand
CACGACTTCCTCGGCCGCGTCTCCAACCGCATCATCAACGAGGTCCGCGGCGTCAACCGCGTCGCCTACGACATCTCCTCCAAGCCTCCGGCCACCATCGAGTGGGAATAATCGACAGAGTTAGCATGACGAGCAAAAAGAGCCCGGTCGGGCTCTTTTTGCTTTCAGGGCGAAGCACGGAGCGGATTTCATTTGGCGGCAATGCGGCAAGCAGGTTAACTTTATTTAACGCGCTTCCAGCGTAACGCACGGCACCGAAACCGAACGTATCGCCCGAATGTCCCAGATCCTCTCTGCCCCCGGCTTCCGGACCGACCTCGATACCACCCTCCAGAAGCTCCACCTCGGCTCGTGGATCCTGGATCTGCGGAACGGCACCATCAGCGCCAGCGAAGAACAGGCCCGGATCTTCGGCTACGCGACGCCGCCGGAGTGGACCCTTGAGCTTTACCTGGGCCATATCCTGGCCGAAGACCGTGAACGGAACGCGCGCTTCAACAGGGAGCTCGTCGCCAACCCGCGCGAGTGGACCAACGAGTACCGCATCCGAAGGGTCGACGGCAGCATCCGCTGGATTCAGGATAGCGGCGGCCCCGAGTTCGACGAGCAGGGCAACGTGATCCGCCTGCTCGGGGTGGTCAGGGACGTCACCGAGATCAAGGCCACGGAAAGGAAATTGCGGGACCTCGAACGCCATTGGGATTTCGCGACCCACAAATGCCGCATCGGCCTGTGGAAGATCGACCTGAAAACGATGCTCTTCAGCAGGAACGACGAACATGCGCGAATCTATGGCGAGGAGTTTGAATCGCGTCCGACGCTCACGATCCCCGAGCTTCTGGCAGCGTTCCATATCGAGGATCGCCAGCGGGTGCAGGCGGTTGCAGAAAAGGCGGTTGCAGAACACTCGGACTACACCTTCGAGGCGCGCATCCATCGTGCGGACGGTGCAGTCCGCTGGGTCAACGTGATCGGGGTGTTCCAGTTCGACGATGCCGGCAGGCCGGTAACCATTCTGGGAAGCACACAGGACATCTCCGAGCAGAAGAAGATGGAGCTCAGGCAGAGGGAGATGGAGGCGGCCCTGCAGCAGGCGCAGAAAATGGAGCTGCTTGGACAGCTTGCCGGCGGCATCGCCCACGATTTCAACAACGTGCTGACCGCCATCCAGGGCAACGCCGACCTCATCCTCAAGGATACCCTCCCGGAAAGCCCGCATTACCGCAGGCTGATGACCATCACCAACGCGGTCAACCGGTCGGCGGAGATGGTCCACCAGCTGCTCGCTTTCGCCCGCAAGCAACCGGTAAGCCCCCAAAGCCTCGAACTCGACGCCGAGCTCGACAAGATCTACCTGCTGCTGCGCAAGCTGGTCAGGGAAGAGATCACCCTGCACTGGCAGCTCGGCTGCCCGCACCTCGTCGTGAAGCTCGACCCCTCGAACCTTGTCCAGATCGTCACCAATCTTTGCGTTAACGCACGCGACGCCATCGACGGGCACGGAAGCATCACCATCGACACCGCCGCGGTCGATGCGGAGAGCTGCGAAGAGCTCCGGCGCAGCCCGGCCAGCCCATCGGGGAAGTACGCCAGGATCCGGGTCTCCGATACCGGGACGGGCATAGAACCGGACGTGCTCCCGCACATCTTCGAGCCCTTCTTCACGACAAAGGAGGTCGGCAAGGGGACCGGCCTGGGGCTGCCGATGGTCTATGGCCTGGTCAAGCAGAACGAGGGCCTCATCACCTGCCGGACCGAAGCAGGTACTGGAACGACGTTCGAGCTCTTCTTCCCTGCCGTAACGGAGGGCAGCAGGAGTGAACGGGCCCCTGCTGCGGACCCGAGGAGTGGCAAGGGAGGAGGCAGGATGGTCCTCGTAGTAGAGGACGAGCCGGACATCGCAAGCATCATCACCACGGCCCTTGAAGAGGAGGGGTTCTCCGTACTGGCTGCGAAGAGCGCCGAGGAGGCGATCGATATCGTCGAAAAGAGCGAGGCCGAACCGTGCCTGGTGGTTTCCGACATCATCCTGCCGACCATGAACGGCGTGCGGATGAGCCGGGCGCTCCTGAAACGGCATCCACAGTTGAGCTTCCTGTTCATTTCCGGGTACAACCAGGAGGAGCGGGGGCGTTACGGCGAAGTCCGTGAAGGGGGAAACTTCATCTCGAAGCCCTTCAGCATCACCCGTTTCCTCGAGATGGTCCACACCATCCTGGAGCGGAGCAGGGCCTGAGGCGCCGAAAGCAAGGGCTTGACTCAGATGAGGTGGCGCAGCGGTTTTACCAGGCGGAGCAGGTAGACGATGGCGAAGGAGATCAGGAAGACGACGAACGAAACCAGCGGCACGGTGAGCCACGGGTTGCCGATGGTGACGGAGAAGCCGTTCCTGCTGAGCACAGGGTCGATGATGAAGATGTGCAGGCCGTAGATGCCGAGGGTGCACTCCCCGATGACCGTGACCAGCTTCGACGGGGGCCCCTGCTCCCGGTCCATGAAGAAGGTGAAGAGCCCCCACCCTGCGGCGACCACCAGTGGCGAGGTGTAGGAGTAGAAGAGTTCGTCGGGCTTGCCGAGATGGTTCGATATCAGCCAGGTCCCGGCCATGGTGCATGCCGACGCGCCCGCGAATACGGCGAGGCCGATCCTGCCGTCTACCTTCGACTTCGACACGAAGGCCCCGAGCAGCAGGTAGCCGACCAGGCCGTTGAAGAAGGAGAAGTTGATGTTGCCGACGAAGTTTTCGAGGTACTCCTTCCCGGCGATGTCGAGCGAACCGAGCAGCTCGACCGTCAGAAACGCCGTAATGACCGCGACCCAGAGGAGGATGTACCAGAGCTGCTCCCCGCGGGTGCTCGAGCCGAAGAACTTGCGCAGCACGGGGATGAAGAGGTAGAGGCCGATAAGCTCGTAGAAGAACCAGAGGTGGAACTTCACCGGCCCGGAGAGGATCGCCAGCACCCAGTTGCCGGTCTGCTCGCCCTTCCAGGCCGCCCATGAGAGGTAGAAGAGCGACCAGAAGAGCAGCGGGGGGATGATCCGGACGAACCGTTTCCTGAAGAACTGGCCCAGCGGCTCGTCGCGTGGCACCAGCGTGGCGCCGGAGATCATCAGGAATATCGGTACGCAGGAGCGGACCAGCGAATCGTAGAAATTGCCGGCCCACCAGTTACGGTCCATGGTGAAGAACGGCTGGGCCGCCACATGGAGGAAGACCACCATGAAGCAGGCGAAGACCCTCAGGTTGGCGATTCTCTTGTCCACGGCGCTCTTGTCTGGTTACTACGCCTGCCCCTCCATGGGGCAAGCTGTTCATGCAACGTAACATTCCGGTCCGCAAAAAAGAAACCCGCCTTCCGGGCTGGCGGTCCGCACGGGAAGATTGTCGAAATTTGTGGTTATCTTGCCTTCCGTTATGTTGCTGGCGATCCGAATGGGACGCTTTCCTGAAAACAACCTCGACCACGCGTGAGAGAACTTCTGCTCATCACCATCTCGGGCAGGGACAAGCCCGGCCTGACGGCAACCATCACCGAAGTGCTGGCAAGGTACGACATACCGGTGCTCGACATCGGCCAGTCGGTCATCCACAACCACCTCTCGCTGGGAATGCTCATCGAGGTACCGAAGGAGTCCTCATCATCGCCGGTCCTGAAGGACCTGCTCTTTATGGCCCACACCCTCGGCATCGAGATCGACTTCTCGCCGATCACGACGCGCGACTACCACAAGTGGGTCGGCGAGCAGGGCAAGCCTCGCTTCCTGCTGTCGCTGCTCGGGCGCAGGATCACCTCGGAGCAGCTCGAACGGGTCTCGAAGGTGGTGACTGAACACGGCCTGAACATCGACACGGTCAGCCGCCTCTCCGGACGCCTGCCGCTCGGGGACGAGCGCGACTCGGGGACAGGGAAAGCCTGCATCGAGTTCTCGCTGCGGGGCGAACCGCGGGAGGAGGAGCGCTTCAGGGCCGAGCTGCTCGACATCACCGACAGCCTCGGCGTGGACATCGCCTTCCAGGAGGACAACATCTTCCGCCGGACCCGGCGGCTGGTGGTGTTCGACATGGACTCGACCCTGATCACCTCGGAGGTGATCGACGAACTGGCGAAGGAGGCCGGTTCGGGCGCGATGGTCGCGGCGGTGACGGAGCAGGCGATGCGGGGCGAGCTCGACTTCACCGAGAGCCTGAAGCAGCGCGTGGCGACCCTCGAGGGGCTTGAGGAGGGGACGCTCAGGATGGTGGCCGAACGGCTCCAGCTGACCGAAGGGGCGGAGCACCTGTTCCACAACCTGCACCTGCTGGGCTTCAAGACCGCAATCCTGTCGGGCGGCTTCACCTATTTCGGCCACTACCTGCAGCAGAAGCTGAAGATCGACTATGTCTTCGCCAACGAGCTGGAGATCGTGGATGGCAGGATGACCGGCAAGGTGCTCGGCCGGGTGGTCGACGGCCGCAGGAAGGCGGAGCTGCTGGAGGAGATCGCCCGGAAGGAGGGGATCCGGCTGGAGCAGACCGTTGCGGTCGGCGACGGCGCCAACGACCTCCCGATGCTCGGCAAGGCCGGCCTCGGCATCGCCTTCAGGGCCAAGCCGATCGTACGGGAAAGCGCGAAACAGGCCATCTCCACGCTCGGCCTCGACGCCATCCTCTACCTGATGGGATTCAGGGACAGGGATTCACTGACGGTGTGAGCAGTCGATAGTTGATGGTTGAT
>OMIK01000078.1 GCA_900299075.1 Chlorobi bacterium Chlorobi_1 | reverse complement strand
GGCCCTTCGCGATGGAACGGTTCGATGGCCAGGTCGATCGTCGCCGGGTCGATCAGCGGCTCGTCCCCCTGCAGGTTCACGAACACCTCCCCTCCCACGATTTCGGCGGCCTCGGCGATCCTGTCGGTGCCGCAGGCGGCGTCGGGCGAGGTCATGACATAGTCGGCCCCGGCGGCGCGCAGGGCGTCGGCGATCCGTTCGCTGTCGGTCGCGACCACCACGCGGGAGGCGAGCTTCGACTTCATGGCCTGCTCCCAGGTCCGCACGATCAGCGGCGCCCCCTCGAGGTCGGCCAGCATTTTCTCCTTCAGCCGGCTCGACGAGAGCCTGGCCGGTATGACGATGACGCTCTTCATGGATGTGTCATTGCGGTTCAGGGGATTCGAGGATGATGGTCACGGGCCCGTCGTTGAGCAGTTCGACCTGCATGTCGGCCCCGAAGCTTCCGGTCTCGACCACGCAGCCCGATTCCCTCCGCAGCTCCTCCACGAAGCGGTCGAACATCCCCCGGGCCTCTTCGGGCGGCGCGGCCCCGGAGAATCCGGGCCGGTTGCCGCGGCTCGCGTCGCCGTAGAGCGTGAACTGCGAAACGGCGAGGATCGATCCGCCGGCATCCTTCACCGAGAGGTTCATCTTCCCGGCTTCATCCTCGAAGATACGGAGGTTGGGGATTTTCCGGCTCATCCAGGCGAGGGACTCCCCGGTATCGCGCCGGCCGATGCCGACGAGCAGCAGCAGGCCGCTGCCGACCTGCGAGTGCAGCGCCCCTCCGATGGAGACGCTCGCGCGGGTTACCCGCTGGACGACGACCTTCATGGATTGCCGGTTTCGGAGGTGTCCAGGTAGGGGGCGAGCGCGGCGTTCGCGTCGGCTTCCGACACCCCTTCGATCTTCAGCACCTTGCTGCGGGAACTCCGTCCGGAAACGAGCGAGACGCTCGAACGGGGCACGCCGAACAGCTTGGCGAGCAGGGTGCAGCACTCCGTGTTGGCCGCGTCGTCGACCGGCGCTGACTTCAGGCAGACCCTGACGCTCTCGCCGTAGAGGCCGGCTACGCCGCTGCGCGAGGAGCGGGGCTGGACACGGATGGAGATGCAGACGCCGTCCTGCTTCGGGGTGAGCACGGCCATGGAGGGTTCAGCCGATGACCTTGGGGACCTTGAAGAAGCGGTCCTGGCGGTCCGGGGCGTTCTTCAGCGCCTCGGCGTTGGAGAGGGAGGGCCTTTCGACATCCTCGCGGAGCACGTTGGAGAGGTCGTGGATGCCGCTGAGCGGCTCGACCCCTTCGGTGTCGACCTGGTTCAGCTTCTCGACGTAGTGCAGGATCATGTTCATCTCGCGGGTCATCTTCTCCTGCTCCTCCGGGGTGAAGCGGAGCCTGGCGAGTTCGGCGATATAGGCGACGTCCTTGATGGTGACCGACATGGCAATCAAACGTTGAAATGGGAAAAACGCGCTCCTTCGGACCGGTCATGGAACGAAGGAGCACGGCAAACAGCGGAGGTCAGATGCGGCACATGCCGAACAGCGCCTCGTCGACGTTCTTCTTCGGGCGCGACTCGATCGGCATGAAGTTCCGGGACTCCTCGCCGAGGTAGATCTGCCTCGGGCGCGAGATCTTCTGCTCGGGGTCCTTGACCTGCTCGATCCACTGGGCGAGCCAGCCGGGGGTGCGGCCGATGGCGAAGAGCACCGGGAACATCTCGGTCGGGAAGCCCATCGCCTGGTAGATCAGGCCGGAGTAGAAGTCCACGTTCGGGTAGAGCTTGCGCTTCACGAAGTAGTCGTCCTCGAGCGCGATCCGCTCCAGTTCGATGGCCATGTCGAGCAGCGGGTTCTTGCCGGTCTCCTCGAACACCTTGAAGGCGATCTCCTTGATGATTTTCGCGCGCGGGTCGTAGTTCTTGTAGACGCGGTGGCCGAAGCCCATGAGGCGGCCGGAGCCCTCCTTGACCGATTTGATGAAGGCCGGGATCTTGTCGATGGAGCCGATCTCGTTGAGCATGTGGATCACCGCCTCGTTGGCGCCGCCGTGCAGCGGGCCGTAGAGCGCTGCGCAACCTGCGGCGATCGCGGAGTAGGGGTCGACGTTCGAGCTGCCGACCGAACGGACGGCGCTGGTCGAGCAGTTCTGCTCGTGGTCGGCGTGCAGGATGAAGAGCACGTCGAGGGCGTGTTCGAGCACCGGGTTCGGCTTGTAGTAGCGCTCCATGCTCTTGAACATCATCGAGAGGAAGTTGCCGGTATAGCTGAGTTCGGTGTCCGGCGCGACATAGGGAAGGCCGAGGCTGTGGCGGAAGCTCATGGCCGCCATCGTCGGGATCTTGCCGAGCAGCCTGCGGACCTGCAGCTTGCGGGACTCCTCCTCGGAGATGTTCTTGGCATCGGGGTAGAAGGTCGAAAGGGCGCCGACCGTGCCGACGAGGATGCCCATCGGGTGGGCGTCGTAGCGGAAGCCATCCATGAACTTGGTGATGTTCATGTGGACCATGGTGTGGTGCCTGATGTTGTAGGTCCAGACGGCAAGGCGCTCCTTGTCCGGAAGCTCGCCCTTGATCAGGAGGTACGCGGTCTCGAGGAAGGGGCTCTTCTCGGCCAGCTGCTCGATCGGGTAGCCGCGGTAGCGGAGGATCCCCTTGTCGCCGTCGATGAAGGTGATGGAGCTTTTGCAGGAGGCGGTGTTCAGGTAGCCGGGATCGTAGCCCAGGATCCCGAAATCGTCGTCCGAGGCCTTGATCTGGCGGAGGTCCATGCTTCGGATGGTGCCGTCCTCGATGGGGAGTTCATACGATTTGCCTGTACGGTTGTCGGTGATCGTCAACGAGTTGCGATTCTCGGTTTCTGACATAACGGTTCAAATTATTAGGATTTACCAAGAAATGCTCATCCTTTTTCAGGGGACTTGCCGCCTATTATTGGCTGAAATTACAAAACTCCCGGCATTCTCACACCCATCTTTCTTCCCCGCTCCGCCATGCGGCCCAACCTTTTCCGTGGCTTCGCCCTGCCGGCAGGTCGCAAGCGCAAAAAGCCAAAAAATTGTTTGGAAAGAACACTCGTGTTAGCTACTTTTGTCAACCATTCAGGAACGGAGCTGTAGCTCAGTCTGGTTAGAGCGCCTGCCTGTCACGTAGGAGGTCGCGGGTTCGAGCCCCGTCAGCTCCGCAGCGTTCCGAAAGGAGAACAGAAAAAGCCCTTGCAGCGCAAGGGCTTTTTTCGTTTCAGGCCGTCACGCTGAATCCCTGGGCTTCGATGACGGCGTCGAGGGCGGGCCGGCCGACCTTCGACTCGTCGTACTCCACCTGGACGGTCCCGGTTTCGTGCGAGACGCTCACCTTTTCGACCCCGTCAAGCTCTTCGAGGGCTTCGGTAACGAGGATTTCGCAGCCGTGGCAGCGCATGCCCGTGACATGTATCTCGGATTTCATCGATCCGTGCTCCGTTGATTTATTGCAAAAGACTCCATGAACGCAAGTTGCTCAAAAAAAGCTCTCCGGCAAAAGCCGGATGGCCCTTCGGCGGCCGGCGCGAAAACATGGGCGCGGTTAGCAGAAGAGTCGATGAGTAGCTATATTTCCAAGACATACCGAACATCGCCCATGGAGGGATCGGGTCGGGAAAAAGGAACCAAGCAACTACCGGGAACGCCTGCAGGCCATATGATCCAACACTCCAGGAAACCATCGAACCCGCTGCGAAAGCAGCTCCGCAACGCCCTGTCGGCGCTCCTCGCCATCCTCCTCGTCACCGGCCTCACCGCATGCAAGAACAAGGACTCCCGGATCAGGGAGCTGCAGCAGACGGTCTGGAAGAACCCCGAGGACGCACGGGCCTACCTGAACCTCGGCAAGGAGTACTCCCGCCAGGAGCAGTTCCCCGAAGCGATCAAGGCCTACCAGCGCGCGATCGCCCTCGAACCGGGGCTCGACGAAGCCTACGCCGCCATGGGCGCGGCATACTTCAACCAGAAGAACTACGCGGCGGCCCTCCCCTGGATGCAGAAGCGGGTACAGATTGCCCCCGACGACTCGCTGCGCCAGTTCGACCTGGGCAACGTCTACCTGCAGCTCAAGCGCTACGACGACGCGATCGCCTCCTATCGCCTGGCCATCGACAACAGCTACTCGTTCGACGAGGCCTGGTACACCATGGCGATCTGCCATATCCGGGCCGGAAGGATGGACGAAGCCCGGAAAATCCATGCGTGGCTTCAGAAGAAAAACAATTATCTTGCCGTCGCCCTCGAAAGGCACCTGCAGGCCGGATCCGGGCAGGGCGCCGGGAAGTGAGCCCTCGCCGCGACCGGCAAGGGGCCGGGGGGCCGTCCTCCATCATGTTCCCCCCGTCGCGAACCATGCGTGGAGATGATGAATTTTACGGGATATATGACAGAAGAGCACAAGCACATAGCGGCTGACGACAGCATCCACCCGATGGAGAAGGCACTCGAACTCCTGAAGGGTCAGGTGCGCTCCGCACTCCGGTCGCAGTGGGAGGGGGAGGGCGGCCTGCAGGGGCTCTTGACCTTCAGGGTGCCGGTCGCGACACCGGAAGCCCTCGGCTGGCTCTCCCGCCAGAAGCTCTTCCCCAGGCTCTACTGGATGAACCGCGAGAAGAGCGAGTGGGTCGCCGGCATCGGCGAAGCCGACCGCATCGAGCTGACCGGCAGCGGCCCGAACGACCGGAGCTTCAAGCTGCTCGAACAGGCGATGCAGGGAAAGGATCCGCACGCACGCTACGTCGGAGGGTTCCGCTTCAACAACATCCAGCAGCAGAACGAGCTCTGGGAGGGGTTCAGCCCGACGCTCTTCATCCTGCCGCAGATCACCCTCGAGGGCTCCCGAACCGCCGCCATGCTCACCTGCTCCCTCTGGATCGGCCCGGATACCGACCGGGACGAGGCCGTCCGCAGGCTCCTCGACGCGCTCGATTCGGTCGACTGCTCCTGCGTCCCCGCCGATGGCGCGCAACTCCCCGAGCTCCTCGGCACCACCTACAGCCCCGACAGGGAGGAGTGGATCGGCTGCTGCCGCAAGGTGCTCGACACCATCCAGTCCGGCGAGATGGAGAAGGTGATCCTGGCCCGCCAGACCGGCCTGGATTTCGCAGGGCCCGTGCCGGCGATCCGCTTCCTCATGGACTATCCGTTCCCCGAAAGCTCGACCTACCGCTTCTACTTCGAGCCGTTCGAAGGCCACGCGTTCGTCAGCCTCACCCCGGAACGCCTCTACCGCCGCGACGGCGAACGCCTGCTGACCGAGGCGCTGGCGGGGACCGTAACCAAGGAGGCGCTGAAGGCGGACGACCACACCGCTTCCGAACTGCTGCTCAACTCCGAGAAGGATGTGCGCGAGCACCGGTTCGTCAAGGATACGATCCATCGCGAGCTGCAGCCGGTCTGCAGCGTCATCGACATGGAGGAGACCGTGCAGGTGCTGCAGCTGAGCCAGCTCGCCCACCTCTACACCCGCTGCACGGCCATGCTGAAACCGGGATCCGGCAACGACAGCACGGTGCTCCGCCAGCTCCACCCGACCCCGGCCGTGGGCGGCGTGCCCAGGGAGGCATCCATGCAGCTGATCGCCTCGCTCGAACCCTTCTGCCGTGGCTGGTACGCCGGGCCGGTCGGCTGGATGAGCCGGGACGCCGCAGAATTCGCGGTCGGCATCCGCTCGGCGCTGGTCAACGGCGAGCGCGTCTTCCTCTACTCCGGCGCAGGGCTCGTGCGCGGCTCGGACCCCGATTCCGAGTGGGAGGAGGTGGACCAGAAGATCGGCGAACTCCTTGCCGTAACGAAGCAGGCCACATGAACCACCGGCAGGCGACCACCCTCTGGAGCACGCTCCTGGTGGAGGAGCTCGTCCGGCATGGCGCAGGGCTCTTCTGCGTTTCGCCCGGATCGCGCTCGACGCCGCTCACCATCGCCATCGCACGCAACCCGAAGGCCCGGTTCAGGATGTTCCCCGACGAGCGCTCCGCAGGCTTCTACGCCCTCGGCTACGCCCGCGCCACGGGAATGCCGGCCGTGCTCGTCTGCACCTCCGGTACCGCCGTGGCCAACTACCTCCCGGCCGTCGTCGAGGCTTCGGCGGACGCCCGCCCGATGATCGTGCTCTCGACCGACCGCCCCTTCGAGCTGCTGGAGGCCGGCGCGAACCAGACGATCCGCCAGCAGGATATCTTCGGCTCCTACACCCGATGGAGCATGCAGCTGCCGGCACCCGAAAGCGGCACGCCGCTCGCCTCGCTCCTGACCACCGTAGCGCACGCCGTCAGGAGCAGCACCGGCTCGCCGGCCGGCCCGGTGCACCTCAACGTCCCCTTCCGCGAGCCGCTCATCCCCGAAGCCCCAGACCTCGGCGACCCGTGGGTCGACCCGGTCAGGGAGTGGCTGGGTTCGGACCGGCCGTGGACCCGTTTCGACCGGCCGTCGAAGGCTGCATCGCCGTCGGGAATCGAGGTGCTGCGGGAGATCGTGGCGACCGCCTCGAACCCGCTCTTCGTCGCCGGGAACCTCGAACGGCCGGCCGACGCGGAGGCCGTGCAGGCCCTCGCGGACTCGCTTGGCGTGCCGCTCTTCGCCGACCTGACCTCCGGGGTGCGGATGTCGTGCCGCTGCGAGCCCTGGCAGCTCGCCTTCTATTCCGAGGAGTTCAGCGACCGCTACCGCCCGGACGTGGTCATCCACTTCGGCGGGATGCTGATCGGCAAGCAGCCGGCGGGAGCGATCCGCCGCTGGAAGCCGCGCCACCACGTCGTCGTCAGGGAGCAGCCCGACCGGTTCGGCCACGACCACAACGTCACCCTGGCCATCGAGGCCGCGCCGGCCGCCGTGGCGGCAGCCCTCGAAGGGTGCCGCCAGCCGGGCGGCACGCCGAAGGCCGGGGAGTTCTTCGCCGCCGCCGCAAGGACGATCGAGGCGGAGGCCTGTGCCATGGAGATGCCGGTCAACGAAGTCTCGGCCGCACGGATCGCCTCGGCGCTCCTCGGGGAGGGGCAGGGGCTCTTCGTCTCGAACAGCATGCCGGCCCGCGACATGGACCTCTTCGCCGCGCCGTCGGCAACCGCTCCGGTCAGGACGGCCCTCAACCGCGGCGTCAGCGGCATCGACGGCATCACCTCGACCGCGGCCGGATTCTCCGCCGGGCTCGGCAAGCCGGTGCTCCTGCTCATCGGGGATATCTCCTTCCTGCACGACCTCAACGCCCTCTCGCTGCTCCGCCACGAGTGGAACCGGGTGGTCGTCGTGGTGCTGAACAACGGCGGCGGCGGCATCTTCTCCTTCCTGCCGGTATCGGGCGAGCGGGATGTGTTCGAGGAGTGCTTCGCGACCCCGCAGGAGCTGGACCTCAGGGCGGCCGCCGAGACCTTCGGCCTCCCCTACGCCAACCCCCGGACCAACCGCGACTTCTCCGACTGCATCTCCTCGGCACTCGAGGCCGGACGGTCGATGCTCGTCGAGGTGAGCTGCACCAGGGAAGAGAACGTGGCCCTGCACCGGAGGCTCAAGTCCTCCATCGCGGCCGCAGCCGGCCTGATCAGGTAACTTACGGCTCCAGCCCGAACCGCTCCGCCAGGAGATCGGGAAGCTCCTCCGGCGACACCTCCCGTTCCGATACGTGCCCTTCAGCGACCTCCCTGAACAGATGGCCGGTGAGTACCGCCTTTCCCGTTTCGTGCTGGAGCACCACCATGAGGTTCCGCACGAAGATGGAGTCCGGGTGGGTGGAGTTCATGAAGTTGGCTGGCTCGAAGTCGATCCACTCCTGCGGGATGAGGTTGAACTCGTAGAGGTTCTTCCATGCCTCATCGGCCATCGACTGCAGCAGGTACTCCTCCTCCGAAGCCCTGACAAGCCGGAAGGTGTCGCAATCCTGGCCGAGCTTCCGGCCGACCCACGCCAGGTTGACCGGCTCCCGTATGCCGTAGCTCCCGAAGCCCAGGTCGCAGAGCCAATACTCGCCATCCACCTCGGCCACGATCGCCATGTGCGTCTTGGGCCGCCGGACCGTGTAGGTCATTGGGCGCGCGGCGACGAACCGGCAGGGGATCCCCACCGCCGCAAGGGCCATCGCGAAGATGCCGTTCACCTCGTAGCAGTAGCCTCCGCGCCGCCGCACGACGATCTTCGAGAAGATCTCCTCCGGCACCAGCGACACCACCTTTCCCGCCTGCACGTCGAGGTTCTCGAAGGGGACCGAGAAGAGCTGCCGGCGCATCAGGGCGCGCAGCGTGCCGAGATCGGCGGAGAGGGTCCCGGCAAAGCCGATCCTGGAGAGGTAGAGCCGGAGGTCGAAGTTGGAAGCGTTCATCATCGCGACAGTTGGTTACCGGGGGAGCCGTACCTCACTCAATGTACGAAAGCGGGCGGTATCGGGTGCACCTGCAGGTTTTCATATATTGAAGTTCAACCTTTCCCGACGATCCGCATGACCATGCATCCACCCGACGACCAGCTTCGCATGCCAGCCACCGCCGAACCGCCGTTGCCGGCGATCCTGTTCCTGCACGGCTTCCTGGGCTGCGGCCGGGACTGGCTGCCTGTCGCAGGGCTGCTGGAGGGACGGTTCCGCTGCCTGGCCCCCGACTTCCCCGGACACGGGGCAAATCGGCAGCGCCTGGATGCCGGGCCGTCGGCGTTCCACGACGCCGCGGCCGGGCTGCTCGAGGAGGCCGGAAGGCTCCACGCCGGGCCGCTGCACCTCGTCGGCTACTCGATGGGCGGCCGCATGGCGCTCTACCTTGCGCTGCGCTTCCCGGAGCGCTTCGCCACCGCGACGATCGTCTCCGCCTCGCCCGGCCTGCGGACCGAGGAGGAGCGCCGCCAGAGGAGCCTGGGCGACGAGGCCCTGGCCGAATCGCTGGAGCACGGTTTCGACGCCTTCCTCGAGCAATGGTACGACCTGCCGCTCTTCGCGACGCTGAAGGCCGATCCGGCATTCAACGAGGTGCTCGCCGCACGCCGGCAGGGTGACCCGTCATCCCTCGCCTCGTGCCTCCGGGCGCTCGGCACCGGCAGCCAGCCGCCGCTGTGGGAGGAGCTCCCCGGCAACCGCCTTCCCATCCTCTTCTGCGCCGGCGAAAAAGACGCCAAATTCGTTGAAATCGCGCGCCAAATGGTTAATTTGTGCCCCGGATCAGCCCTTGATATCTTCCCCGGCTGCGGCCACACCCTGCACGTCGAGGATCGCGAACGCTTCGCCGCTCGCCTCGAATCTTTCATCAACAACCATCGAATCCTCCCGATATGAGCACTGTCAACTGGATACCGGCCGGTGAGTACACCGACATCCTCTACCACAAGGCGGAAGGCATCGCCAAGATCACCATCAACCGCCCCGAGCGCCGCAACGCGTTCCGCCCGCAGACGGTCGACCAGATGATCGATGCGCTCCAGGACGCGCGCAACGACCAGGGGATCGGCGTCATCATCCTGACCGGCCAGGGCGACCTCGCCTTCTGCTCGGGCGGCGACCAGAAGATCCGCGGCAACGCCGGCTACGCCGACGAGAAGGGGGTCAACAAGCTCAACGTGCTCGACTTCCAGCGCGACATCCGCACCTGCCCGAAACCGCTCATCGCCATGGTGGCGGGCTACGCCATCGGCGGCGGCCACGTGCTGCACATGCTCTGCGACCTGACGATCGCCGCGGAGAACGCCCGCTTCGGCCAGACCGGCCCGAAGGTCGGGTCGTTCGACGGCGGCTGGGGCGCCAGCTACATGGCCCGCCTCGTCGGCCAGAAGAAGGCCCGCGAGATCTGGTACCTCTGCCGCCAGTACGACGCGCAGCAGGCGCTCGACATGGGCCTGGTCAACGCCGTCGTGCCGCTGGAGCGCCTCGAGGAGGAGACCGTGCAGTGGTGCCGCGAGATCCTCGCCAACTCCCCGCTGGCGATCCGCTGCCTGAAGGCCGCGCTCAACGCCGACTGCGACGGCCAGGCGGGCCTGCAGGAGCTTGCCGGCAACGCCACCCTGCTCTACTACATGAGCGAGGAGGGGCAGGAGGGGCGCAACGCCTTCGTCGAGAAGCGCAAGCCCGACTTCAGCAAATTCCCGAAGCACCCTTGAGCCCGATCCATGCCGACATCTGCCGGTATGGAATCCCCTTCTCCGTCCCGGTCCTGGTCAGGGGCCTCCGCGTCGAACGGCGCGAAGGCCTCCTGCTCCGCCTGAGGGCATCCGGGAGCGAAGCGGCCGCCATCGGCGAGGTCGCCCCGCTCCCCGGCCTGCACGACGAGGCGCTCGACGAGGCCGAGCGGTCGCTCGTTTCGATCATCCCGCACCTTCCCGAACTGATCGGCCTGACGCTGCCCGGGCTGGGCGCCCGGATGGAGGCCGAAGGGCTCCCGCCATCGGTCGCGACGGGGGTCGAGATGGCCGTCATCAATTACCACGCCCGACGTTCCGGCACCATGCCCTCCCTGCCGGGTTGCAGCAACCCCGCCAAACGGGTTCCGGTGAACGCGCTCCTCGAAGGCGATCCCGAAGCCGTGCTCGAACGGGCCTCCATCGCGTTCGCCGAGGGGTTCAGGGCCTTCAAGCTCAAGGTCCGCCCCGGCCGTACGGAAGAGGCCGCCGAGGCGGTCCGCTCCCTCCACGGGCGCTTCGGTGCAGGCGTGGAGCTCCGGCTCGACGCCAACCAGTCGCTCACGCTCGACGAGGCCGTGGAGTTCAGCCGGGCGCTCCCGCAAGGCAGCATCGCCTACATCGAGGAGCCGCTGCAGGAGG
>OMIK01000077.1 GCA_900299075.1 Chlorobi bacterium Chlorobi_1 | reverse complement strand
CAGACCGCCTCGCAGAGCCGGGCGATGGAGATCGGTTTCGGGAGCAGGCGGCTTCCATTTGGAAGCTCGATGGCGCTGTCGATATGGCCCGAAATGAACAGCACCCCGATCCCGGGGTGCTCAAGCCGGATCCTTCGGGCGAAGTCGAAGCCGTTCATTTCCGGCATCATGACGTCCGTGAGCAGGAGGTCGATCCCTCCTTCGGCATTCCGGGCGATCTCCAGCGCCCGGGCCGGCGAAGTCGCGGCAAGGGTGTGGTGGCCCTCCGCCGACAGCACTTCGCTGAAGATCGAGGCGATCTCCGGTTCGTCGTCGACGATGAGGATGGTGGCTGGCGCGTCGTGGTTGTCGTTGCTGTCCCGCATGGCCGTTACGTTATGTTCCTTCGCGCCACGGTGTTCGTACCGTGCGCTTGCCCTACGTTACGACCTGAACCCGGACAATAGCCGTCCGATGTCCCCAGGATTGTTAAAAAAGGGAGAGCGACTCCAGCTTCACCGCCCGGACGTCCTCGTACATCATCCCCATCGTCGCCAGTTCGTACTTGATCATTTCGCGGAGCTCCTGGGGCTCGAGCACCTCGGCCTCGCTGCCGTAGCGCATGATCCATCGCCTGATCGCTTCGAGCGCCCCGACCTTCATGGTCAGGGTCAGGCCGCCGTTTTCATGCTCGGCCACGGACTGGGTCGGGTGCCAGCGGTGCTCCCTGATCCACTGCGCCTGGTAGGGGGTGAAGCGGATGGAGACGGTCTGCAGCTCGTTTTCGTGCACCTGCTCGAAGGTCTTGTCGAGGTAGGTGTCGAGGGAGAATCCATCCTGGACGGCAAAACGCTTCGAAGTCCGGGAGATGGTCCGGATCCTGCCCAGGGCGAAGGTCCTGATGTCGTTCCGCAGTTCGCAGAACCCAATGAGGTACCAGGTCTCCCTGACAGGCGAGTAGCGGAGCGTGTAGGGATGCACCGTCCGCTCCGTGACCTCCTGGTTCCAGGAGGCGCGATAGGTCATGGTGATCTTCAGCCGGCTGCGGATGGCGGTTTCAAGGGTGGCGAAGGTGCGCGGCTCGACGGCCAGGGCGGTGGACTGCTCGATGGAGTAGACCTTGAAGAACTCGTCTGCGGCCGAGTTTTCCGGAAGGTATTGCCTGACCTTGTCGAGTGCCCGGCAGACCTCGTCGTAGTAGGGCGTCCCCTGGTACTGGGCAAGGACCTTTTTGGTGGCCATGAGCGCCTCGGCCTCAGCCTGCTCCCATATCGCGGCGGGAAGGAAGCCCCATCCCGGCGTTTCGTAGAAGTAGCCCCGCAGCTTCTGGTCGTAGGCGATCGGGGCGTGCAGCACGTCCCGCATGTATTCGATATCGCGCTGGATGCTTTTCGTCGATACCTCGAAGTAGCCCGCCACGCTGCTGCAGTTCGGGTAGCGGTTCTCCTTGAGCTGCTGGTCGATGAACTGGATCCTGACCAGGGGGGGGCGTGACTGTTTCATCGTCTCATCGGTTTTTCGTGATGGGAAAGAGGGAGGCATAATGGTAATATGTAGCGAATATTGCCGTAAAAAACGGAGTTTTGATCGGAGCCAAATCTTGCCGGAGTCGCCGGTGACCTATGGCCGGTCCCTTGCCTGCGACTGAGGCCCTGTTTCCTTGCCGGGCGAAACGTGTGTATATTTCACCGGGTACCGTTTTTCTACAGCTCCTCCAAGGGCCTCAAACTTCATCACCGCAGGCATGGCACAACAGAAGGTTTTGATCGCAGGAGCCTCGGGATACCTGGGAAGGTATGCCGTTCGTGAATTCGCCGGGCGCGGCTACGCCGTCCGCGCACTGGTGCGGGACCGGTTGCGCCTCTCCGGCATCGGTCCCAACTTCGAACCGGACGTCTCGCAACTCGTGGCCGAGGTGCATGTCGGCGACGCCGCCGACCCGTCCTCGCTCCGTGGCTCCTGCGACGGGGGGGTAGATGTCGTCTTCTCCTGCATGGGCCTCACCAAGCCCCAGGCCGGGGCCACGAGCGAAGCGGTCGACCACCTCGGCAACCGGGCGCTCCTCGAGGAGGCTGTCAGGAGCGGCGTGAAGCGGTTCGTCTATGTCTCGGTCTTCAACGCCGACAAGATGATGGATTCGGACATGGTCGCGGCCCACGAGCGTTTCGTGGAGGATCTCAGGGCTTCGCCCATGCCCCACACCGTCATCCGGCCCACCGCCTATTTCAACGACATGGGCATGTTCTTCGGCTTCGCACGGAAAGGGCATGTGTTCCTTTTCGGCGACGGCAAGAACCGCTTCAACCCGATCCATGGCGCCGACCTGGCGAAGGCCTGCGCGGATGCCGCGAACGACGAGGGGTGCAGCGAGGTCGCCGTAGGCGGTCCGGAGACCTTCACCTACGACGAAACCAACCTCATGGCCTTCGAGGCGCTTGGCCTGGAGCCGAAGATCACGCACGTGCCCATGTGGGTCGGCGATGCGGCCCTGTTTGCCCTCGGGCTCTTCAACGCCCCCTTTGCCAGCATCATGGCGTTCGCCCTCTCGGTCAGCCGCATGGACAACGTCGCCCCGGCTGCCGGCACGAGGCGCCTGCAGGAGTTCTACCGCGATCTGGCCGGAAGGGAGTCGGCCGCATGATCGTGGCGTGCGGATATTCCATTGTTTCACTGAATCTTGCCAACTCATGGAGGTTAAACTGATGAAAGGAAAAGTCGCATTGGTCACGGGGGCGAGCCGCGGCATCGGCCGGGCTACGGCAAGGATGCTCGCCGCCGAAGGCGCCGCGGTCGCGGTGAACTATTTCCAGAGCGAAATCGCGGCGATCGCGTTGGTCGAGGAGATCATGACCGCCGGCGGCAGGGCGATGGCCGTCAAGGCGGACGTCCGCGACGGGGAGCAGGTCCGCTCGATGGTGTCCGCGGTGGAGAAGGGGCTGGGTCCGATTGACCTCCTGGTCAGCAACGCCTCCATCGGGTTCCCGGTGAAGCCCCTGACGCAGTTCTCCTGGGAGGAGTTCGAGGCGAAGCTCGTCGGCGAGCTCAAGTCGATGTTCTTCTGCTGCCAGGCGGTGCTGCCGGGCATGATCGAGCGCCGCTCCGGAAACATCATCGCCATTTCAAGCACCCTTTCCCGCCGGCCGTCGCCGGGCTTCATCGCCCATAGCACCGCGAAGTCGGGACTCGACGCCTTCGTCCGCTCGCTTGCCGAGGAGGTCGGCCCCTTCGGCATCCGCGTCAACGTGGTCGCCCCCGGGCTGACGCTGACCGACGCGACGGCATGGCTGCCTGAGGAGCATAAGGCGATGGTCGCCGACTACGCGCCCCTGAAGCGGGTGGGGCTCCCGGAAGATGTGGCCGGAGCTGTGGTCGCGGTGGCCTCGGACCACAGCCGCTTCATTACCGGGTGCTATATCCCGGTCTCCGGCGGCCTGCTGATGCTGTAGCGTGGCCTTTCCTATGCAGACCGTACGACCGCCAGCCGTTGCCGGCGCGTTCTATCCGGCGGAACCGCAGCTTCTGGGCAGGACGGTGCAGGAGCTCCTGGACCGTGCCCCGGTTGCCGGACAGGGTGGGGGACGGCCCAAGGCACTTATCGTCCCCCACGCCGGTTACCAGTACTCCGGTTCGACGGCAGCGGCGGGTTATGCCGCCATGCGGCCATATGCGGAATCTATCAGCAAGGTGGTGCTGCTCGGGCCGGCACACCGCGTAGCGGTCAACGGCCTGGCCCTGCCCGATGCCGAGGCGTTCGACACCCCTCTCGGAAGGATCATGGTCGATCGTGAGGGCCTCCATGCCCTCGAGGGGCTTGTCCAGGTCGTGTCGAACAGCGCCGCACACCAGGCCGAGCACTCCCTCGAGGTGCAGCTGCCGTTCCTGCAGCGGCTCCTCGGTTCCTTCACCATCGTTCCCCTGCTCGTCGGCCAGGCCGATCCCGAAATGGTTGCCGAGGTGCTGGAGCGTCTCTGGGGAGGACCCGAGACGCTGATCGTGGTCAGCTCGGACCTCTCGCATTACCTCCCCTATGAGCAGGCGCAGGAGGTCGACCGGGACTCCGTGGAGCGCATCCTGTCGGGGCTCCTGCTGGAGAGCCATCGGCAGGCCTGCGGCGCCGTTCCCATCAACGGGATGCTGCTCGTCGCACGGCGCCACGGATTGAAGCCACGCCTGGCCTGGTTCTGCAACTCCGGTGACACCGCAGGCGACCGCCAGCGGGTGGTCGGTTACGCAGCTTTCGTTTTTTCCCCGCCGTCCGGAGCGGACACCGTGGCTGCCTGCACGTCGGCCTGCACGGCCGAGCAGGGCAAGGCGATGCTGTCGATAGCCCGGGCATCGATCGAGGCGGGGCTGGGTCGCCAGGCTGGATACGATATTTCGGCCCCGTGGCTGCAGCAACCCGGTGCGGTGTTCGTCACCCTGACCAGAGGCGGCCAGTTGCGAGGCTGTCGCGGCTCTGTCGAGCCGCATCGCCGATTGGGAAGCGACATCGTCGAAAACGCGAGGGCGTCGGCATTCGCTGATCCACGATTCCCGCCGGTCACCCTGCCTGAATTGCCGCACCTCCTGGTGGAGGTCTCCCTGCTCGGCCCGACCGAGCCGCTGCAGTTCAGTTCGGAGGAGGATGCCTTGCGCCAGCTGCGCCCCGGAGTCGACGGGCTTGTCCTGGCTTGCAACCGCAACCGAGGAACCTTCCTCCCGCAGGTCTGGGAAAAGCTACGCGATCCCGGGCAGTTCCTGGGCCATCTCAAGCTGAAGGCCGGCTTGCCTGCCGGTTTCTGGTCCGACGAACTCCGGCTTTACCGTTATGGCGTGCAGAAGTGGTCCGAAACTCCCCGGAAGGCGGCCGCCGCTAATGCCGGCAGCTTGAAAATCACCAGACCGGATGCCAAGTTCTTCTACTCTTTTTCAATGGCCGGGAACCGTCGGAACGGCCGTCCGGGCTGACCTTCGGCGCTTCCGGTAAGGTGGCTTGGCCCGTGATTCCTGTTTCCGGCGAGGAGCAGGTTGGCGAAGCCCTATGGCACGATGTAGAGGTAGTCGTAATGGATGACGGGCTTGTGGCCCTTCTGGCCGAGGGTGGCCCGGGCCTTCTCGTCGTTGCAGGCGGCCATGCCGTAGCCGACGACCGCGCCGTCCTGCGCGCAGACGCGGATGACGTCGCCCTTGGCGAAGCTCCCTTCGACGGCGGTGATGCCGACAGGCAGGAGGCTGCTGGCGTGGTCGGCGGCGGTGAGGGCCTCGATGGCGCCCGCGTTGATGACCACCGCCCCCTTTTCGAGCCCCTCGCTATGGGCGATCCAGCGCTTGATGCCGTGCTTGGACTTCTGGGACAGGAATTTCGTCCCGACGGGTTCGCCGTCGACGATCGACTGCAGGATGCCGGGGGTGGTGCCGTTGGCGATATGGACGGTGATGCCGAGCCTCGAGAGCTTGTGGGCGATGTTGCACTTGGTGAGCATGCCGCCGCGGCCGAACTCCGACTTGGTGGGCCTGATGAACTGGCTGAAGTTCCTCGACGCCGGATCGACCTCGCCGATGACCCGCTTCGTTTCGCCGGTGAGGTCGAAGAGGCCGTCGACGTTGGAGAGGATGATGTGCGCGTCGACCTGCATCATCGAGGCGATGAGGCCGGAGAGCTCGTCGTTGTCGGTGAACATGAGCTCGGTGACGGCGACCGCGTCGTTCTCGTTGACGATCGGCACGATCCGCTGCTGGAGCAGCGCCCTGAAGCAGGTGCGCATGTTGAGGTAGTGCTGGCGGTCGCGGAAGTCCCCCTTGGTGACGAGGATCTGGGCTGCGAGCAGGCCGTGTTTTTCGAAGCGTTCGTTATAGGCGTTGATGAGGCGGATCTGGCCGGTGGCGGCCATGACCTGCCTGGTCTCGACGGGGGTGAGGCTGCCCGAGAGCTGCACGATGCCGCGTCCTGCACCGACCGCGCCGGAGGAGACGAGGGTGACTTCGACGCCCTGTGACGACAGCGCCGCGATCTGGGCGGTGAGGCTGTCGAGGATGCCGGGGTCGAGCTTGCCGTCCTTGCCGGTGATGACGTTGGTGCCGACCTTGACGACGATTTTCCTGTAGACGGGCTGTTTCTGCGTCATGCCTTATTTCAAGTGTTCCTGGCTGTACTGGAGCCCTGCGACGCCGAGGATGATGAGCAGCAGGGAGACGGCCTTGAGGATGCTCATGCCTTCGTCGAACCAGAGGACGCCGATGAGGGTGATGAGCGCCGTGCCGATGGCCGACCAGACGGCATAGGTCATTCCCACGGGCAGCACCTTGAGGGCCATCGTCACCAATGTAAAGCTCAGGGCGTAAAAAACGAAAAGCAAAACAGATGGCAGGGGCCGGGTGAAGCCTTCGGAGAGCTTCATGCTCGTCGTTCCGCAGACCTCGGCGACGATGGCGAGCAGCAGGTAGATCCAGTGCATGTCGGTCCTGTTTGAACGGTTGTCGGTGTCCGGGCTAACCCTGTGGCTTCTCTCCCGACCGCTCATCGCACCCCTGCCGGTCCCGGCATTCGCCGAACACCTGCAGGCTGAAGCTGCCGAGGGTGAACCCCTGTTCGGCGCAGAGCTTTTCGACCAGGCCGCCGAGCCTGCTGCTGGTTGCCTCCTCGACCCTGCCGCAGCGGTGGCAGACGATGTGCAGGTGGTTGGCGACGCCGAAAGCCTTCTCGTAATGGGTGTGGTGGTGGCCGAGGTCGATCCTGGTCACGAGGTTGATCCTGAAGAGCAGGTCGAGGGTGTGGTAGACCGTGGCCCGGGAGATGCCGGTGCCTTTCTCGCGCAGCCGGTTGTAGATCCCGTCGGCGTCGAGGTGGGTGTCTGACCGGTAGACCTCCTGCAGGACGTCGATGCGTTCCGATGTGCAGCGGAGCCCTTCGGCCTTGAGGAAGGAGCGGAACATGGACTCTGCCTGCGCGGCGCGTTCGTTGCTCTCGGTCACGGTGTCTGGAGTTTGCATGTGGCGGGATCCCGTTCAGGAAATATACGCAATTGCGGCCGGGTTCAGGAATTTGGCCGGGGAATCGTAAATTCCTGCTCCCGACGGCCCGCACGGCTTCCCGCGAGGCGCCCCGGGCAACTTTTTGCATGCCTGCCGGGTTATCCGGGGTAGTGTCCCAAAACAGTCCATTCCGGCCTCCGCGACCTCCGTTTCCCGGGGCCCACAGAAGTCCCACAATCGTATGATCGTACCCATCAACACCTACAGCGACCCCGTGCTCACCCTGAAGGCGAAGCCCCTGAAGGGGATCGACGCCTCGGTGGAGGAGCTGGTCGGCAACATGTTCGAGTCGATGCGCAACGCCTCGGGCATCGGCCTGGCGGCGCCGCAGATCGGCAGCTCCCTGCGCCTGCTCGTCATCGACATCTCCTGCATGGACAACTACAGGAACGCCGAGCCGATGGTGGTGATCAACCCCCGGATCGTCTCGGTGAAGGGGCGCAACGCCATGGACGAGGGGTGCCTGAGCGTGCCCGGCGTCATGGGCGAGGTGCTTCGCCCCTCCGCGATCCAGCTGCATTACCGCGACGAGCATTTCGAGGAGCATACCGAAGAGTTCAACGGGATGATGGCCCGGGTGCTGCAGCACGAGATCGACCATCTCGACGGGACGCTCTTCGTGGACCGCATGGAGAAGCGAGACCGCAGGAAGATCCAGAAGGAGCTTCAGGCGATCGCCGAAGGGCGGATCGACGCCGAGTACCCGGTGGCCAGGAACTGCCAGCCGACGGGGGTGATGTGATGCGGGTCGTCTTCATGGGGACGCCCGGGTTCGCCGTGCCCTCCCTCCGCAGGATCGCCGCCGAGGCTCCGAAGTACGAGGTGGTGCTGGTGGTGACCGGCTGCGACAAGCCGAGGCGCAACAGCCGCTCCGAGCCCGAGCCGACTCCGGTGAAGCGGGCCGCGCTGGAGCTGGGCTTGCCGGTCTGCGAGGCCGACGACGTGAAGAGCCCGGAGTTCGCGGCCAGGGTGGCCGAAAGCCGCCCGGACGTGATCGTGGTCGCGGCGTTCCGCATCCTGCCGCCCGAGGTGTTCGGGCTGGCCAGGCTCGGCACCTTCAACCTGCACGGCTCGCTGCTGCCCGCCTACCGCGGGGCTGCCCCGGTCAACTGGGCGATCATGAACGGCGACCGCAGGAGCGGCGTGACCACCTTCTTCCTGCAGCAGTCGGTCGACACCGGCAACGTCATCGCTTTCGACGAGACCCCCATAGGGCCCGATGAGAACGCTTCGGAGCTGCTTGTCCGCCTCTCGGAGATCGGCGCCGGCACCGTGGCGCGGACGCTCTCGATGATCGCCGACGGCACCGTTTCGCCGCAGCGGCAGGACGACCGCCTGGCTACGAAGGCGCCGAAGCTCACCCGGGAGAACACCCGCATCGAGTGGGGCCGAACGGTGCAGCAGCTGCACGACTTCGTGCGCGGCCTTGCCATGAAGCCGGCCGCCTGGACCACCCTCGACGGAAAGCTGGTGAAGATCTACGCCACGAGTCCGTTGCCGGGTAACCCCGGAGGGGATGCCGAACCCGGCTCGATCCTGGTCGATGGCGGCCGCCTGCTCGCCCGCGGCACGGACGGCTGGCTCGAGGTGCTCAGCCTGCAGCCCGAGGGCAAGAAAGCCATGGACGGCGGCTCGTTCGCCCGGGGTTTCCGCCCGGGCGACGGGGCGGCCCGCTTTTCATGACGCGCGCGGCGCGATACGCCATTATTTTCTTATATTCCTCGACCTGAATCCGGAAGGGCCCCACGCGGGCCTTTGCGGGGTTCGCTGCAACCATATCCACCAGATAGAACACGATTCGTTATGCCTCCGACCGGAAATGAAGTCGGCATGATCAGAAATTTCTGCATCATCGCCCATATCGACCACGGCAAGTCGACGCTGGCCGACCGCCTGCTCGAAGTGACCAAGACCCTCGAACGCAACCAGATGTCCACCGCCCAGGTGCTGGACGACATGGACCTCGAGCGGGAGCGCGGCATCACCATCAAGAGCCATGCGGTGCAGATGCGCCACAAGGCGAAGGATGGCAACGACTACGTGCTCAACCTGATCGACACCCCTGGCCACGTCGACTTCAGCTACGAGGTGTCGCGCTCGCTGGCCGCCTGCGAGGGCGCGCTGCTGGTGGTGGACGCCACCCAGGGGGTCGAGGCGCAGACCATCGCGAACCTCTACCTGGCCATCGAGGCCGGGCTCGAGATCATCCCGGTGATCAACAAGATCGACCTGCCCTCCTCGAACGTCGAGGGGGTCTCGCAGCAGATCATCGACCTGATCGGCGTGAAGCGGGAGGAGATCCTGCAGGTGTCGGCGAAGGCGGGCCTCGGCATCGACGAGCTGATCGAGGCGATCATCGAGCGTGTGCCGGCGCCGGCGGACAACCGCAAGCTGCCGCTCAGGGCGCTCATCTTCGACTCGGTGTTCGACGCCTACCGCGGCGCGGTTGCCTACGTCAGGATCGTGGACGGCGTGCTCCGGAAGGGGGACAGGATCCGCTTCTTCGCCAACGGCAAGGAGTTCCAGGCCGACGAGATCGGCACCATGAGCCTGAAGCGCAACCCGGCAGCCCTCCTCGAGGCGGGCAATGTAGGCTACATGATCTGCTCGATCAAGGATGTGAAGGACACCAAGGTGGGCGATACCGTGACCCTGGCCGAGAATCCGGCCGGCGAGCCGCTGTCGGGCTACAAGGATGTGAAGCCGATGGTCTTCAGCGGCCTCTATCCGGTCGTGTCAGACGAGTTCGAGGACCTTCGCGAATCGCTCGAGAAGCTCTCGCTGAACGACGCCTCGCTCATCTACACCCCCGAGACCTCCGTGGCCCTCGGTTTCGGCTTCCGCTGCGGTTTCCTCGGGCTCCTGCACATGGAGATCATCCAGGAGCGGCTCGAGCGCGAGTACAACGTCAATATCATCACCACGGTGCCGAACGTGGAGTACCGGGTGATCCAGAACGACGGCGAGACCATCGAGGTGGACAACCCCTCCAAGATGCCCGATCCGACGAAGATCAACTGGGTCGAGGAGCCCTACGTCTCGATGCAGATCATCACCATGTCGGAGTATATCGGCAACATCATGAAGCTCGGCATGGAGCGTCGCGGCGAGTACAAGAACACCGACTACCTGGACACCTCGAGGGTGAACATGCACTTCGAGTTCCCGCTGGGCGAGGTGGTGTTCGACTTCCACGACAAGCTGAAGTCGATCTCCAAGGGCTACGCCTCGATGGACTACGAGTACATCGGCTACCGGCGCTCGGACCTGGTGAAGCTCGACGTGCTGCTCAACGGCGAGACGGTGGACGCGCTCTCCTCGATCGTGCACCGATCGAAGGCGTACGAGTGGGGCCGCAAGCTCTGCCAGAAGCTCAAGGGGATCATCCCCCGACAGATGTACGAGGTGGCCATCCAGGCGGCCATCGGCAGCCGTGTGATCGCCAGGGAGACCATCTCCGCCATGCGCAAGAACGTGCTCGCCAAGTGCTACGGCGGCGACATCAGCCGCAAGCGCAAGCTCCTCGAGAAGCAGAAGGAGGGCAAGAAGCGCATGAAGCAGGTCGGCCGCGTCGAGGTGCCGCAGGAGGCGTTCCTCGCCGTGCTGAACATCGACGAATAGGGAGATCCGTAACGCGTGACACGTGACGGGATATGGCCGACGGGTGCTGGATTGTAGGGGCACGGCGTGCCGTGCCCGTATTTGGCGGGTTTTTAGGGATTGAAGCATAGGGCTTATGGGACCTATAGGACGCATGGGGCGTATGAACTCATCAAGATCCATTTGCCCTAGCTGTCCTCTACGTCCTATAAGTCCCATTCTTGGAAATATCGCAGGAATTCCGTGGAACCGGCGTCCCACGGAAAGGCAACAGCAATAGCAGAACGGCACTGAGTGAATATGAGCAATAAAGGATCGAAGGAGAGCGGGAAATCGAGGGAGTGGTTCGAGGCGCTGGTCATCGCGGCGCTGGTCGCAACGGTGCTGCGGCTTTTCGTGGTGGAGTCCTACCGGATCCCGACGGGGTCGATGGAGCGGACGCTGCTCGCCGGTGATTTCCTTTTCGTCAACAAGTACGTCTACGGCCCGAAGGTCCCCTTCACCGGGATCAGGCTTCCGAAGATCCACGACGTCCAGCGTGGCGACATCATCGTCTTCAAGTTCCCCAAGGATCGCAGCCTGAACTACATCAAGCGGTGCGTGGCGCTGCCGGGCGACCAGCTCGAGATCAGGAAGCGCCAGCTGTTCATCAACGGCGAGGCGGCACGGCTTCCGAAGGATGCGCAGTTCATCGGGGGCGAAATGCCGGCGGGCGTGCCCGACTACCAGATTTTCCCGAGCCTTTCCGACTTCAACAAGGACAACTACGGGCCGGTCATGGTGCCGCGCAAGGGCGACGTCGTGAAACTGAATGCGGCGACCTTCCCCCTCTACCGCGACCTGATCGCCGACGAGGGGCATGAGGTGGGCATGCTCGGTGGGCGGGTCTACATCGACGGCATGTCGCAGGCGACCTACACGGTCGGTCGAAACTACTACTTCGCGATGGGCGACAATCGCGACAACAGCCTGGACAGCCGTTACTGGGGATTCCTTCCCGAGAGCGACGTGGTAGGCCAGGCCCTCATGGTCTACTGGTCATGGGATCCGGACCTCTCCCTGCTGACCGACCCGGTAGGCAAGATCGCCTCGATCCGCTGGGGCCGGACCGGCCTGGTGGTCCATTGAGCTGGCCCTTCCGTCGCAACGGTCCAGAAGCGCTTTCGACACCTGCATGGTTGCAGCCTCCGCCATGGATGGCATGATGAAGATGAGCCCGATCTCCGGGCAGCGGATGTCGAGCTTGTCAAGGATGATGCGGTGCGGAAGAGTACCGTTTCGTGCGCCGACCGCCACCATCTCGAGGCGTTTCAGGGTCAGCGTGCTGCAGTCCGGGCCGATGCCGAGGGAGCCGATCGTGAGCGAGTAGCGGCTGCCGGCGGCGGCGCTGAAGGCGCGGCCGAGCTTTCCCCTGAAGGTATGGTCGAGGTAGAGGTTTGTCGCATTCCAGAGGGCGATGTAGGCCAGCGCAAACAGGACTCCGGGCGAGAGCATGAGCGCCTTGAGCCATTTCATGCTGTATCCTGGGAGCGCTTTCATGGGGCGGCGGACTTGTTTGGTTGGAGGTGAGCCTGTTCAATACAGGCTGTTCAGTAAAGTTATAAGATTTTTTCCCCTTATCGAAGCAGTCAACAGTCATGACCATCACTCTTTCGCCGGGCGGTAACGGTGAGGCGGCCGCGCCGAAGTTCATGCTCAATCCGCTTGTCAGGACCTTCCAGGCCGACACCGAGACGCCGGTTTCGGTCTATCTCAAGATGCAGCGCCCCTTCTCGTGCCTCCTCGAATCGGTCGAGGGAGAGGAGCTGCTTGCCCGCTTCTCCTACATCGCCGTCGATCCGGTTGCCGTGCTGAAGGGGACGGTCGGCGGCGAGGTCTCCATCGATATCCGCGACGAGCGGTTCCGGGCGCTCGAGTCGGCCATCGGAGACGGCAGCGACCTCCGCGGCATCGTCGACCGCTGCCTCGAAGCTTTCAGTTCCGCCGAAAACCCGCGCAGCAGGAGCGGCTCCCCGTCGATGACCACCTCCGGCGTGTTCGGCTATTTCGGCTACGACACCATGCACCTCGTCGAGAAGATCCCGGCCGCCGAACAGCCCGATCCGGCCGCGCTTCCCGACCTCTGCCTGCTCTTCTGCGACACGCTGGTCATTTTCGACAACGTGATGCGGAAGCTGTTCGTGGTGGCCAACTACCTCGACGAGGCCGACCGGCCCCGCGCCGAGCGGAAGATCGAGGAGCTGGCCGCGCTCGTCTTCGAGCCGCTGGACCGCGAACTCGTGCCGCTCCGTCCGGAGCTCCCGGAGCCGGTGGTGTCGAACACCACCCGCGAGGAGTATTACGCCAAGGTGCTCAAGGCGAAGGAGTACATCCTCAGCGGCGACATCTTCCAGGTGCAGGTCTCCCAGCGGCTCCGCAGGAAGCTGCATACCCGGCCGTTCGACGTCTACCGCGTGCTGCGCACCATCAACCCTTCGCCCTACCTCTACTTCTTTGATTGTGGCGAGTTTCATATCGTCGGCTCCTCGCCCGAGCTGCTGGTGAAGGTGGAGCGCGACCCCTCCGGGAGGCGGATGGTCGACACCCGGCCGATTGCCGGTACGCGCCGCCGCGGGGAGAGCTTCGAGGATGACGAGCGCATCGCCCGCGAGCTGCTCTCCGACGAGAAGGAGTGCGCCGAGCACCTGATGCTGATCGACCTGAGCCGCAACGACATCGGCAGGATCGCCAAGATCGGCTCGGTCGAGACCAACGAGATGATGGTGATCGAGAAGTACTCGCACGTCATGCACATCGTCAGCAACGTCAGGGGAGAACTGCAGGAGGGGCTGAGCGCCATGGACGCCTTCTGGTCCTGCTTCCCGGCCGGCACGTTGACCGGTGCGCCGAAGGTGCGTTCGATGGAGATCATCTATGAGCTCGAAAAGGAGAAGCGCGGACTCTACGGAGGGGCTGTCGGCTACCTCGACTTCCGCGGCACGCTCAATACGGCTATTGCTATCCGCACGATGGTGATCCGCGACGGCATCATCTATTTCCAGGCAGCCGGTGGCATCGTTGCCGACTCGACCCCCGAGTTCGAGTATGAAGAGACCATGAACAAGATGAGGGCCGGCCTGACCGCCCTCGAAAGCATCGAGACCGTTTCCTGAAGTATCGCCCCAGCATCCAGATCAACCTCAATCCGGAGCCTTCATGAGCAGCAGACGATCCAGATATGCATCCATTGCCATCCTTTCGGCCGGGCTTGTCGCCGGAGCGCCCTTCCCGGCGCCGGCGGCCGAGTCGCTGAAAAGCCAGCCGGTCCAGTCGCTGGCCGACCTGAACCAGGCCTTCGTGCGCATTGCCGAAACCGCGACCCCCTCGGTGGTGACCATCTACACCGAAACCAGGATCGACCGTCCCTCGCCCTTCTTCAGCGGTCCCTTCGCGGAGCTCTTCAACCTGCCGAAACAGCAGGGGGGCAACGGGGCCAGGGAGATCCGCCACGGCCTCGGCTCGGGCGTGATCGTCACCGCCGACGGCTATATCCTGACCAACAACCATGTGATCGACGGTGTCGATACCATCTCGATCACCACCTCCGACAACCGCAGGATTCCTGCCAAGGTAGTCGGCAGCGACCCCCGTACCGATATCGCGGTCCTCAAGGTCCAGGCCGGCGGCCTGAAGCCGATCTCCATCGGTGACAGCGACCGGCTCAAGGTGGGCGAATGGGTGATGGCGATCGGCAGCCCCATCCGAGAAAGCCTTGCCCGGACGGTCACCCACGGCATCGTGAGTGCCAAGGGGCGCGCCAATGTCGGGCTGGCCGAGTATGAGGATTTCATCCAGACCGATGCGGCGATCAACCCCGGCAACTCCGGCGGTGCGCTGATCAACATCAACGGCGAACTGGTGGGCATCAACACGGCGATCGCCAGCCGGACCGGTGGCTTCGAAGGGGTCGGTTTCGCCGTACCCTCCAATATGGCCAACAAGGTGCTCACCGAGCTGGTGAAGAGCGGCAAGGTGAGCCGGGGCTACCTCGGCATCACCATCCAGGATATCGACGAAAAGCTTGCCAGGGGCCTGAACGTGAAAGAGCGTGAGGGGGTGCTGGTGGGCACGGTCGTGGAGCGCAGCCCTGCGGCGAAGGCGGGCATCAGGACCGGCGACGTGATCCTCGAGTTCAACGGGCGCAAGGTATCGAGCGCGGTCGAGCTGCGCAACGCCATCGCGGTGCAGTCCCCCGGGTCCACGGCGAACCTCGTGATCAACCGGGATGGCGCCACCAGGGCCCTCCCCGTGCGCCTCGAGGAGCTTGCCGACAAGCCCGGGGAAACGACCGAGCAGACCTCGAAAGCGGAAGGCAGCGTGCTTGGCTTCACCGCCTCGGCGCTCGACGCAAAGACCGCCGAACAGATGCAGAAGAAGCCTGACTCCAGAAAGGTGGTCGTGACGGCAGTGCTCGGTATGGGGCCGGCGGACCGTGCCGGGCTCAAGCCTGGTGACGTGATCCTCTCGGTCGACAAGAAGCCGGTTGCCTCGTTCACCTCCTTCAGCGAGTCGATCAAGGGCAAGAAGCGGGGAGACCTGCTCCTCATGCTGGTCGAGCGTGGCTGGAGCCGCGTCTATCTGGCCTTTAATCTCTGATGGCGTTTTGCCCTGAGGAGAAAGATGCGTACATTCTGACAGGAAGTAAAGTCAGCCAGGCTGCTGACTTTACTTCTTTTTTGTTAGCTGTCATCCACCTGTGCCATCGGTGCTTCGGCCATCAGGCGGTACCGCCGATTCGAAGCCTGGGTTCCATTGTTATGCCCGAGCGGTGAGCGTCATGCCCGTTCCGTATTGAAAACCAAAACAAGTATCGACATGAGTGATCGTATTTATCTGACAAGGGATGGGTACAACCGCCTCAAGGAGGATCTTCATGTGCTGACCACGCAGACCCGCATGGAGGTGCTCGAAAAGATCGCCGAAGCGCGCTCCCACGGGGACCTCAGCGAAAACGCCGAATACGATGCTGCGCGCGAGGAGCAGTCCCAGCTCGAATCTCGCATCGTCGAGCTCGAAAACAAGCTGGCCGCGGCCACCATCCTCGACCCGAAGCAGGTCAAGACCGACCGGGTCTATATCCTCACCTCCGTCAAGCTTCGCAACCTGCAGGCGGACGACGAGGTCATCGAATACACCCTGGTCTCCTCCGAGGAGGCCGACTCCGACCTCGGCAAGATCTCGGTCCGCTCTCCTGTCGGCAGGTCCCTGATCGGCAAGTCGGTCGGTGACAAGGTCCGCATCAGCGTGCCCAAGGGTGAGCTCCATTATGAGATATTGGAGATTTTCGTTAAATAACGGAACTAATACTAATCCGACTTCCATGGGAAAACGACAGATCATCTATACCGCCGGGCAGATCGGCGGCAGCCGCGAACTGCTCGACCAGGAGATCAACCTGGTCACCAAGGCACAGCGCGTCTGGCACGGCCGCATCACGGCCCTCGACAACGACAAGGTTGAACTCAAGGACGCGCGTTCCGGAAAGCACACCTTCCAGATCGCCGAAATCGACAAAATCTACCGCGAGGTAGTAACCGACTACTGACATGCGTACAAAAATCGTCGTAGGCAACTGGAAGATGAACAACACCGTTGCCGAATCCATTGAACTGGCTACCGCCATCACCGAGAAGGTCGGCAAGGGGATCCACTGCTGCGAGGTCGGCATCGCCCCGACCTTCCTTGCGCTCCATGAGGTCGGCAAGGTCATCGAGTGGGGGGACATCGCCCTCTGCGCCCAGAACTGCCATTACGAGAACGACGGCGCCTTCACGGGCGAAGTCTCCGCGAGCATGCTTGCAGCCGCCGGCTGCGGCTACGTCATCCTCGGCCACTCCGAGCGCCGCCAATACTTCGGAGAGACCAACGCCGTCGTGAACCGCAAGGTGAAGCGGGTCTTGGAACAGGGGCTCCGTGTCATCCTCTGCGTCGGCGAGACGCTCCAGGAGCGCGAAGCCGGGATCACCGAAAGCGTGATCACCTCCCAGGTGGTCGAAGGGCTCGAAGGGGTCTCCGACATCAGCAGCCTGGTCATCGCCTACGAACCCGTCTGGGCGATCGGCACCGGCAAGACCGCCACCAGCGCACAGGCCGAAGAGGTCCACGCCTCGATCCGCGCCACGGTCGCAGGCCTTTACGGTCAGCAGGCTGCGGCCCACCTGCGCATCCAGTACGGCGGCAGCGTGAAGCCCTCCAACGCGGCTGAACTCTTCGCCATGCCCAACATCGACGGCGGGCTGATCGGCGGAGCGAGCCTGAACGTCGACGACTTCATGGCGATCGTGAAGGCCGCTTGCTGAAGGGGCTTCTCCGGTAAGAAAAGCAAAAAAGGCTGCCGACGGGCAGCCTTTTTGTTGTGTAATAATAGGGCCTGTAGGTCGAATGGGGCTTATGGGTCCTATAGCTTTGAGGCGAGCGTCGTTCTTACATTGTCGCTATCGAAATCGCTATCGGATTCGACGCCATTGGAGTTTCCACGGCAATGTTCCGGGAATCGAGCCTGAATGGTTTACCTGCCGGGGACGAAAAAAAGCATCCTGTGAACTCGGGAAAATCGATTTCGATACCGATAGCGATTTCGATACCGATGGGGATATGAGCCCCATTCTTTTCCCTCACATCTCCGCGGACTCCCTTGAGCGTTTCATCGAGCAGAAGTCGGGGCCGCACATGGTGCAGTAGTGGGCGTTGGCCGAGGTGTCGCCGGTTGCGGCGATGTTCTGCGCATGGACCTGCCGGGTCTTCTCCGGGTCGAGCGAGAGGGCGAACTGGTCCTCCCAGGCGAAGGCGTAGCGGGCACGGCTCATCAGCTCGTCGCGCAGCCATGCGCTCTTGCTCCCCTTGGCGATGTCGGCCGCATGGGCGGCCACGCGGTGGGCGATGACCCCTTCGCGGACATCCTGGCGGTCGGGCAGGCCGAGGTGCTCCTTGGGCGTGACGTAGCAGAGCATCGAGCAGCCGAAGGTGGCGATCAGGGTGCCGCCGATGGCCGAGTTGATGTGGTCGTAGCCGGCGGCGACGTCCGTGACGAGCGGGCCGAGGGTATAGAACGGCGCCTCGTGGCAGTACTCGAGCTGCTTGTCCATGTTCTCGCGGATCAGGTTGAGCGGCACGTGGCCCGGCCCTTCGATCATCACCTGCACGTCGCGCTCCCACGCCTTGATCGTCAGTTCCCCGAGGGTCTTCAGCTCGCTGAACTGGGCCGCGTCGTTCGCGTCGCCGATCGAGCCAGGCCGCAGCGCGTCGCCGAGGGAGACCGCCACGTCGTAGGCCCGGAGGATCTCGCAGATCTCGTCGAAGCGGGTGTAGAGGAAGTTCTCCTGCCGGTGCGCCTTGCACCACTTCGCCATGATGGAGCCGCCGCGCGAGACGATGCCGGTTCGCCGCTGCTCGGCGTGCGGCAGGGTGGCGGCGAGGATGCCCGAGTGGATGGTGAAGTAGTCGACCCCCTGCTCGGCCTGCTCGACGAGCGTGTCGCGGTAGACCTCCCAGCTCAGCTCCTCGGCGGCGCCGCCCACCTTCTCGAGCGCCTGGTAGAGCGGCACGGTGCCGATCGGCACCGGCGAGTTCCTGAGGATCCACTCCCTGGTCTGGTGGATGTTCCTGCCGGTGCTGAGGTCCATGACCGTGTCGGCGCCCCAGCGGCAGGCCCAGATGGCCTTCTCGATCTCCTCTTCGATCGAGGAGCCGAGCGCCGAGTTGCCGATGTTGGCGTTGATCTTGACGCGGAAGTTCCGGCCGATGACCATCGGCTCGAGCTCCGGGTGGTTGATGTTCGCCGGGATGATGGCCCGGCCGCGGGCGACCTCGTCCCGGATCATCTCCGGAGTGACCGGCTTGCCGCCGGCGCGTTCGATCCACTCCTCGAGCCCCTGGTTCTCCCTGATGGCAGCGTACTCCATCTCCGGCGTTATGATGCCTTTACGGGCGTAGTGCATCTGCGTGACCGCGTTTCCCTCCCTGGCACGCAACGGCTTCCTGCCGGTCATGGACGGAGTGGCGCCGGGAGCCTCTTCCGCCTCGCGGGAAAATCCCCACGTATCACGGATGGCGGCGAGCCCCTTCTCCGGATCGTGCCGGTAGCCCGGATCGCCGAAGGGGCCGCTGGTGTCGTAGAGCGGCATCGATTCGAAGCCCATCCCTTCGCATTCGTAGCGCCTGCTCAGCCCGACCCTGCGCATGCCGACCTCGACGGGGTAGAGCGAACCCCTGGCGTGGGCCTTCACGGAGGAGGGGCCGAAAAAGTGATGGTCGGGGCATGACGCCTTGCCGGCGGGGTCTGATTCGGGACGAGTCATCGGAGTATAGGAGTAGAGCGGAAAGCTGCGTCGCGAGGGAGCTTCATCGTTCCTTGCGTCAGCATGACCTGCATCAAGTTGTAAGGGTCTTGTCTCAGCTTCGCCGGTTTCAGGCAGTCCGGCGCGAAGCACCCCCAGATGAAATTTTCAAAGGGCACGATAACCAAAATAGCCATGATTTCCAAGCTGGGCGCCACGGGGGGAGGCTTGTGAATTTTCGGTGCTTTTGCTAAAATAAGCGTATGCTTATATAGTGTTAAATGAAACCGGTACACCGAACATGAAGTACATCGCAGTTTTGACGGGGGCGGCCCTCCTTGCGCTTGGCGCCTGTTCAGCCCAGGACAACGAATCACCTGCGCCAGTGGCCGGTACCCGGCAGGTTCCTCATGAAAATGCCGAAATGGCCAACGGGGAGACCCCGTCCGAGTTCGACAAGCAGATCGCCGACGCGAAGGTTGCTGCCGGCGAGGAGATCTATGAACGAAGCTGCGCAGGCTGCCACGAAAGCGGCACCGGCGGAGCTCCGAAGCCGGGAAACAAGCTTGACTGGGCGGAGCGGATTCCGCTCGGCATCGAGGCGCTGACGCAGAAGTCGATCGAAGGGTACGAGGGCAAGGAGGGGGCGATGCCCCCGAAGGGCGGCAACGAAGAGCTGAGCAGGGATGAGGTCTCCAAGGCCGTGCTCTACATGGTGGAGCGGACCAAGGCCTCCTGATCCCGGACGAACAATTTCAGGGGACGCTGATGGGCTGGCGGTCATCAGCGTCCCCTGACCTTTTCATAACGGCCGCCTTTTTGTAAATTGCGACCCGTATTCCCCGTTTCCACCCAACTGCTCCGGAGGCTCATGAAAAGGTTCAATCTCGTCAGGCTCGCGTTTTTCCAGATGGGCTTCGGCATGATGCTCGGTTTCGTCCAGGATATCCTGAACCGGGTCATGATCAAGGAGCTGCACCTTCCCGCGACCATTGCGCTCGGGCTGATCAGCCTCAAGGAGCTCCTGGCGATCATGGGGGTCAAGGTGTGGGCGGGCAACCTCTCGGACCGCTTCAGCATCCTCGGCTACCGCAGGACCCCCTACATCCTGATCGGGCTCACCAGCTGCGTGCTCTCCTTCGTCCTTTCGCCCCTTGCCGCCTACCAGGTGCACCTGACGGCCGGCTCCTTCACCGGCATGCTGCTCTCCGCCCTCACCGACTTCGGGCTCTGGGCGCTTTGCGCGATCTTCCTGATGTTCGGCTTCGGGCTGCAGGTGGCGACCACCGCCTACTATTCACTGATCGCCGACATGTTCGACGAGAAGGATATCGGCAAGATCGCCGGCGCGAGCTGGACGCTGATGGTGCTGACGGCGATCGTCTCGAACTGGAATATCGGCACCTACCTGAAGGAGTTCACCCCTGAGCGGCTGCTGCAGGTTGCCGAGCTTGTCGCGCTCGTCGCCTTCGTCATGGGCGTCATCGCCGTGGTTGGCGTCGAGGAGCGCAATGCGGAATCCGGGCCGTCGAAAGAGAAGCACGGCATCACCTTCGCCAAATCGGTGCAGCTGCTCTCCTCCTCTCCCAGGACCATGCAGTTCGCGCTCTATATCTTTATCTCGATCTTTGCCCTGTTCGCCAACGAGGTGGTGATGGATCCCTTCGGCGCCGAGGTCTTCCACATGCCGGTCTCCCAGACGACCAAGCTCTTCAAGCCGACGATGGGCGGCACCCAGCTCATCTTCATGCTGCTGACCGGGTTCCTGCTCTCGAGGATCGGTTTCAAGCGGGGGGCCTACATCGGCAACGTCTTCGGCGGGGTGGGCTTCGCCATGATCATCGTCTCCGGCTTCATGCTCGACCTCAGCCTGCTGCGCATCTCGCTCGTCGTGACGGGCGTCGGGCTCGGCATGGCGAGCGTTTCGAACATCTCCATGATGATGAACATGACCGCCGGCCGCAGCGGCATCTACATGGGGCTGTGGGGTACGGCGCAGAGCCTGGCGATCTT
>OMIK01000076.1 GCA_900299075.1 Chlorobi bacterium Chlorobi_1 | reverse complement strand
GCGAAGCGGCCGCATTGCGAGCGTAACGATCAGGAAGCTCACACTCTCGACCCCGACCGGCGTCTGGCAGGCCTCCCCCGACGCGGCTGTCGAGGTCGCACCCGCCTACATCCGATTCAACAGGCTCATCGTCTCGAAAGGCACGCAGTCGGCAGAGTTCGACGGCCTGCTCAGCAGTTCACAGCCGGGCACTTTCCAGTGCAACCTGACCAATATGGAACTTGCCGAAATGAAGCAGTTCCTGTTCGACCCGAGGCTTGAGCTGCTCTCGGGACGTGCCAACGCGAGGCTCACGGTCAGCGGCACCCCCGGGGCGAAGACGAGCTCGTTCGAGCTCCGGGCCAGCGGCGTCACCTACGATGCACTCCGGCTCGGCAGCGTCCACCTTACGGCGGCTCAGACCGGCGACCGTCTCCGTTTCGACCTCGACAGCAGCAACCCGCAGGGTGGGGCAGGTTCACCGCGCGTCAACACCATCAAAGGATCGGGAACGGTGCCGCTCATCCTGAGCTTCGCTCCGTTCAGGCTGGCAGTCCCGGAGCGGCGCCCGATCGAGGTTTCATTCCGCTCCGACGACCTCTCGGCAAAATTCCTGGTCTTCGCCGTGCCGCTCTTCGACGACGCCGAGGGGGTAATACCTACGGAGCTGCGGATTTCGGGTTCCCTGCCGCGACCTGACCTTTTCCTGACCACACGCCTCGACGAAACGAAAGTCAGGGTCGAATCCACCCAGGTCCCCTACTTCGTCACCGGCAGGTTGCTGGGCACACCTTCGAGGATCGACCTCGGCAGCCTCAGGATCAGGGACTCCCTGCAGGGAACCGGCACCATCAGCGGCGTGGTCAGGTTCGACGGCCTCCAGCCGAAATCCCTCGACCTCTCCGGAACCTGCAGGGACCTTCTTGTCTACAGCAAGAAGGACCGCAAGGACGACACCTCGTTCGGCACCATCCAGGGCTCGACGGACAGGTTCCGGTTCTCCGGCGACCTGGCCTCCCCGACGGCTGAGGGCGAGTTCAATGTCACCGCGGCTGACTTCAGCATCTACAGGACCGGATCGAACGAAAGCGCCAAGTATATCGGGGTGGAGAAGTTCATCGAGTTCGTGCCGCGTTTCCCTGCGGCCAAGCCCCAGGCCATAGCGGCAGCCAGCAGCCCGGCCGCCCCCGAATTCCACCAGGCCCTGCTCGACATCATGCAGATCAGCAGGCTCCGGCTGAGCTGCTACGTTCCCGTCCGCTTCAACGTGATCTTCGACCGGATCAGGGGTGAGCGGCTGGAAACCACGGTCAACAACATGTCCCTGGACATCGGCAAGGTGCGGCAGCGCTTCAACCTCTTCGGATCGGTGGAGGTCGTGGGAGGCAAATACACCTTCACGAACACCTACTTCGACCTTGACAACGGCGGCCGGGTTGCCTGGAACAACGAGGAGATCCGCAACGGCAGGCTGGAGAACCTCTCCGGCGTGAAGCTCGTATCGGCCACCGACCCTCAGAGCGGCGAACGCGACAACGTCAAGCTGCTGCTGGCGATCGGCGGCACGCTCAACGAGCCGAACGTCAGGATGGGCTACTACCTGAACGACGACCTCCAGCCCTACGCGTCGGCCAATACGATCGGGCGCCAGTCGAGCCATATCGACCCGAACGCCGACCTGAACGTCATCTCCATGCTCCTCTCCCGCCAGTGGTACATCCACCCCGAACGGCAGGGGCGCACCGGCAACTTCGCGGTATCGAGCGTCGGCGTCTCGGCCGGCACGGGCCTGCTGTCGTCGCAGGTTTCCGGCCTCGTACAGGGGCTTGCCGGCCTGGAGAGCTTCAACGTGAACATGGGCACCGACAGCAACGGCCAGCTGCGCGGGGTGGAGCTCTACGTCGCCCTCCAGGTGCCGGGAACCGGGGGAAAGCTCAGGTTCATCGGCACCGGCAGCACCTCGACCGGGAGCGCAGGCACGGGAAGCGGCGCCGCTTCGAACACCAGCACCTCCGGCTCCTCGCAGAAGATCGAGTACCGGGTCAGCCCGAAGGTCTACGTGCAGGCCTACCGCTCCTACGGCCAGAGCGGCAGCGCTGTCACCACGAGCAACCTCCAGACGCCGACCGAAAACTGGGGCGCCAACGTCGCCTACCGCGAACGGTTCCATACTTGGGGGCAGTTCTGGAACCGGCTGTTCGGGGGTGGAAAGGAAAAGGAGAAACAAGGAGAAGCGACGCCTTCCCCCCGGGTTGAAACCCGGGGCAATTAATGTAAGAGGTTGAATGTCCGTCGGGATGAATCCCTCCTGAATATGGGAGGCTAAAGCCCGGAGCAAGTCAATTAATGCAAGAAGGTGAATTTCCGTCGGGTTGAATCCCTCCCATTCCCGCGTCCTGCATTGCCCCGGGCTTCAGTCCAGCCTCTTCCCTTCCCGGCACCGTCGGCAGTAAAAACAGTAGCCCTTGCTGACCATTATTTTCATACATTTATTGGTAATATCCTGCAACCAACGGGGGCTGAACCGTGCTGACCGGCAAGAACATCATCCTGGGCATCTGCGGCGGCATCGCCGCCTACAAGACGCCGCATCTTGTTCGCCTCTTCAAGAAGGCGGGTGCGAACGTGCAGGTGCTCGCGACGGCGTCGGCGCTGCAGTTCGTCAGCGAGCTCTCGCTCGCCACGGTATCCCGCCGACCGGTGCTCCGCGGCCTGTTCGAACTTGAAGGGCCCGGCGATGAGGACAAGACGATGCACATCACGCTCGGCGAGTGGGCGGATGCGCTGGTGATCGCCCCCGCCACGGCAAACACCATCGCACGGCTGAACGCAGGGCTTTGCGACGACATGCTCTCGGTCTGCTTCATCACCCTTCGTCCCGACAAACCGGTGCTCATCGCACCCGCCATGGACGGCCACATGTACGGCTCGCCTTCGGTTCGAAGGAACCTCTCGGCGCTTGCCGGCCAGGGATGCCTGATCCTCGAACCCGAGAGCGGCGACCTTGCCTCAGGTCAGTGCGGGCTCGGCAGGATGCCTGAACCCGAAGCGATCGTCAAGGCGCTCGTAGCGATGCTCCAGCCGGCAGGCGAGTCGGCGCTGAAAGGCAGGCAGGTGGTGGTAACCGCAGGTCCGACCCGTGAAAAGCTCGACGACGTGCGCTTCCTGTCGAACTACTCCTCAGGCAAGATGGGCTTCGCGGTCGCTCGCGAAGCCGCACGGCGCGGCGCCCTCGTCCGGCTCATTGCCGGACCGGTGAACCTCGCGACGCCGCAGGGGGTTGAGCGCATCGACGTGGAGAGCGCCTCCGGGATGCTCGAGGCCGCAAGCCGCTTCTTCGGGGAGTGCGACCTTTTCATCGGGGCCGCGGCCGTCGCCGACTACCGCCCGGAAAACCCGGTAAAGGGGAAAATCAAGAAGAACGATGAGGAGATGGAGCTCCGGCTGGTCCGCAACCCGGACATCCTCGGCGAGTTCTCCGCTTCCAGGAGGCCCGGCCAGGTCTCCGTCGGCTTCGCGCTCGAAACCGCCGGAGGGATCGGCTATGCGAAGGAGAAGCTCGAGCGCAAGCGCCTCGACCTCGTTGCATTCAATGTCTCGGACGGGGCCACCACCGGCTTCGAGGTAGACACCAACGCCCTGACCCTGATCGACCGCGAGGGCCACGTCACCGAACTTCCGGTAATGCCGAAGGGTGAACTCGCCGGACGCCTGCTCGACGCCGTAGAACCCCTGCTCCCCCGCCGATGACCCAGGAGTCGCTGTTCGAACCTCAAGCAGGAGATGGGGGAAACTGCCAGCCACTGACGGCACGCGGCCTCGATTCGCTCCGCAGCGTGGCGGTGGAGTGCAGGAAGTGCAGACTTTCCGAAATGCGCAGGAACGTCGTCTTCGGCGAAGGCAACCCGAAGGCGGGGCTGTTCGTGATCGGCGAAGCTCCGGGGGCCGAAGAGGATGCCCAGGGGCGCCCCTTCGTCGGGCGTTCGGGGCAGCTGCTCGACAAGATCCTGCTCGCCGTCGGCTTCGAACGCAAGGATGTCTACATCGGCAACATCATCAAGTGCCGGCCCCCGGAGAACAGGAATCCGCTTGCCGACGAGATCGAGTGCTGTATGCCGTGGCTGAACGAACAGCTCGAGATCGTTGCCCCGAAGATGCTGCTCCTCCTGGGCAGGGTCGCAGCCAACACGATACTCGGCAACAACCTCTCGATGGCCGCGATGCGGGGCAGGATCATCCGATGGAAAGGGTTCGACTGCGTGGTCACCTACCACCCGGCGGCGCTCCTGAGGAACCCCAACTGGAAACGCCCCTGCTGGGAGGATGTGCAGATGCTGCGGGCCCATTACGACAGGGTCTGCGGGGATACATGACACGTAACGAAAAGGCTGTAGGGGCACGGCGTGCCGTACCCGGTATCGGCAACCATGAGTGAACCGTTAATTCAGAGCGTTATTCCGTCGAAGCATGAAACCGCGTGAAGCACAGATAGACCTGAGCAAGGACATCGATTTCAGCAAGGAGAGCCGGGTCCCCCCGTACTCGCTGGAGGTCGAGCAGGAGGTGCTTGCCTGCATCCTGCTCGAGGACGACCCGATCGAGCAGGTCATCCAGATCTTCGGCGACAACGGCGAGTCGGTCTTCTACGAGAAGCGGCACCAGATCATCTACCGGGCGATGCTGCAGCTCTACCAGAAACGGCAGGCCATCGACCTCATCACGGTGAGCGAGGAGCTGGCAAGGGTGGACGAACTCGACAACATCGGCGGCAGGTCCTACCTCGGCGAACTCTCGGCAAAGGTGATCAGCGCGGCGAACATCGAATACTACGCCCGGCTCGTCAAGGAGAAGTACCTCTACCGGCGCCTGATCTCGATCTCGTCGCACATCTCGGGCGCGGCCTACGGCACCTCGATGGACATCTTCGACCTGGTCGAGAACGCTTCGCAGCAGTTCTTCAACATCTCGCAGGCGGGCGTCAAGAAGAAGGCCTCGAGCATCAAGGACCTGCTGAAGACGGCGACGCGCATGATCGAGAACCTGAGCGCCTCCCAGTCCTCGGTGACGGGCATCGGCTCGGGCTTCTCCGACCTTGACGCCTACACGGCCGGCTTCCAGCCCTCCGACATGATCATCATCGCGGCGCGCCCATCTGCCGGCAAGACCGCCTTCTCGCTCTCGCTGGCGCGCAATGCGGCGGTCGACTTCAAGACGCCGGTGCTCTTCTTCAGCCTCGAAATGGCGGAGATCCAGCTGGCGATGAGGCTCATGTGCGCCGAGGCCTACGTCGAGTCGCAGCTGGTCAGGCGCGGCCAGATCACCCCCGAGATGATGGGCAAGATCATCAACAGCATGGACGCCCTGGCCGAAGCGAAGCTCTTCATCGACGACACGCCGGGCATTTCGATCATGGAGCTGACCGCCAAGACGCGCCGCATGAAGCAGGAGCACGGCATCGGCATGGTGGTGGTGGACTACCTGCAGCTGGTCACGCCGGTCAGGGACGGCAAGTCCAACCGCGAGCAGGAGATCGCGCAGATCTCGCGCTCCCTGAAGGCGCTGGCCAAGGAGCTCAACATCCCGATCATCGCGCTGGCACAGCTCAACCGCTCGGTCGAACAGCGCTCGGGCGACCGCAGGCCCCAGCTGAGCGACCTCAGGGAGTCCGGATCCATCGAGCAGGACGCCGACATGGTGATGTTCCTGTCGAGGCCGGAGATGTACGGCATCAAGAACTTCGAGGACGGCTCGTCGACCAAGGATATCGCCGAGGTCGTCATCGGCAAGCAGCGAAACGGTCCAATCGGCACCATCCGGCTGCTCTTCCTGAAGAACTACGGCCGCTTCCAGTCGACGGCCAACAGCTACCTCACTGCGGGGACGGAGCAGCACGCCTCCTCCGGCGGCGGGTACCAGGAGGCGTTCCTGCCGGAACCGCCCCCCATCGACATGGACAGTTTTGTCGACAGTCCGGACGCAGCACCATTCTAGCCACTGCAAGCCATGCCCTACAGGAAGCCATCGAAAAAAGGAGCGGACCGGCTCCATCCGGATGCCACAGGAGCCCCTGACGAGGAGCAGGTGCCGGGCATGGAGCAACGCCACCACGGCATCGGGGCCTCGAAGGGGTTCGCGATCGGCCAGGCCTATGAACTGGTCAAGGAGAGCATCGAGCATGAGGCCGCAGAGCTCAACAGCTCGAACATCGAAGAGGAGGTCGAGCGCTTCCGGCTGGCCCTGGCCAGATCCGAGAAAGAGCTGAGGAAGATCGAGCGCGTCACTACCAGGAAGATCGGCAAGGTCTATTCCGACCTCTTCCAGGCCCAGATCATGCTGTTGCACGACCCGATACTGATCGACGCCATCGCCCGCAGGATCCGCACCGAGCTGAAGCCGGCGCAGCTGGTCATCGAGCAGGAGTTCGAGAAGTACCTCGAGCACTTCGTCAACTCCGACGACATCTACTTCCGCGAACGGGCTTCGGACATGCACGACATCAAGGACAGGATCGTCAGGCACCTGCACGTCCGCAAGCTGCACTCCTGGGTGCCCGAAGGGGTGATCGTGGTCTCCCACCACCTCTCCCCCGCAGACATCATCCTGCTCAGCAGGAGCAACATCAAGGCGTTCGCCACCGACACCGGGGGCAAGACCTCCCACGTCTCGCTGATCTGCAAGTCGATGAACATCCCGATCGTGGTCGGCCTGGGCAGCTTCGCCCAGAAGGTCGCCACAGGCGACACCATCGTCCTCGACAGCAGCGAAGGGGTGGTCATCACCGACCCGACCGACGCGACCATCGAGGAGTACCGGCAGAAGCGGGAGTCCGAGCTGCGTCGCGAAGCCGACGACAGCATGCTGGTGCAGATGCACTCCAGCACCCGCTGCGGCGTGAAGATCTCGGTCTACTCGAACATCGACTTCAAGGAGGAGCTGGACCGCTTCGACGCCACCGGCTCGGAGGGGGTGGGGCTGTTCAGGACCGAGAACCTCTTCCTCGACGGAGTGAAGACGCCGACGGAGGCCTTCCAGGCCGGATACTATGCCGAAATGGCCGAGATCCTCACCCCGAAACCGCTGGTGATCCGCCTGTTCGACATCGGCGGCGACAAGCTGATCTACTCGCCCGTCAAGGAGCCGAACCCGAACCTCGGCTGGAGGGGCATCCGCATCCTGATCGACGTCCCGGAGATCCTGCACTCCCAGCTCCAGGCGGTCGTCAAGGCCAACACCCACGGCAACATCGACATCCTGCTGCCCATGATCTCGTCGATGGAGGAGATCGACTTCATCAAGTCCGAGCTCGAGAAGCACTACTCGCGAATCAGCTACGAAAGCGACGAACCCCTTGACCGTCCCGGGCTCGGGGCGATGATCGAGCTGCCGGCAGCCGTTGAGCTGATCGAGGAGATCACCGGCTCGGTCGACTTCATCAGCATCGGTACCAACGACCTCACGCAGTACACGCTGGCGGTCGACCGCAACAACCTCATCGTGCAGGATCTCTTCGAGAAGTTCCACCCCTCGATCATCAGGCAGCTGTACCGGGTCATCACGACGGCGAACAGGAACCGCTGCCGGGTCTCGATCTGCGGCGACATGGCGTCGGACCCGCTCGCACTGCCGTTCCTGCTTGGCTGCGGACTGCGGGAGTTCAGCATGGTCAGCTCGGACATCCCCTCCATCAAGGGGATGACCTCCCGCTACACCATCGCCGGGTGCGAAGAGCTCGTGTCGAAGTGCCTCAAACTCGACAACGCGGCAAAGATCAAGGCAGCCCTGGAGGAGTTCAGGAAAGCGCACGAATAAAGAATCCTGAAGGATCTGCAAATAAAAAGGGGCACCCGACCGGGTGCCCCTCTGCATTCCTGTTGCTGACGCCTTACTGCTGGCGGAAGTCCTCGATCCTGGCACTCCTCCTGACCGCATTGAAATACTCCGAGAAGAGCTGCTCCTGCTTGACCTTCATCAGCTGGGGCACGATCTTGGCCCTCTCGGCTGCCGGATCGACCCCCGGCTCGAGTTTCCTGCCGGTCACCTGCACCAAAGCGTAGCCTCCGGCACACTGCACTGGGGGAGAGATACGGTTCGGGGCCATGCCGGCGATTGCCTCGACCAGCTGGCGGTCCTGCCCGACTCCGGCGATGAAGCCGTCCCTCCAGCGGATGTCGTCGGAGGTTATCTTCCTGAGCGACGGGTCCTTGGCCGCGATAGCGTCGAGGGTTGCTCCCGGGGTTTTGGCAATGGCGGCGAGCTTGGCCTTCAGGGCGGCCCCCTTCTTCTCCGAGACCAGCTCGGCCGTGATCCGCTTCTGCAGTTCGCCGTCGAGCGCGCGGTAGCCGGAGTCGTTCTTGGAGGTCAGCTTCATCACGACGAAACCGGCCTCGGTTTCGACGATCTCGGAGATATCCCCCTCCTTGGCCTTGAACGCGAAACGGGTTGCCTGGTCGCTGAAACCGACCATCGGAATCATGCCGCCCCTGGTGAACTCCCCGGTCTTGCCGACCTCAAGGCGCTCCTGGCGCGCAGCCTGCGCGAAGCCCTTCGACTTGGCCTCGCTCTGGAAGAGCATGGCCTTCCTCTTGATCGATTCGCTCGACTGGGAGGAGGCCTTGATCTGGCGATCCACCTCGGAACAGACGATGCGCTTGTTGTCGAAGCCATCGACCCTGATGATGTGCAGGCCGAACTGCGTCCTGACGGGGCCGACGACCTGGCCGGGCTTTGCCGCAAAGACCGCCGCCGAGAACTCGGGGACCATGCGGCCCCTCGAGAACCAGCCCACGCTGCCGCCGTTCTTCGCGCTGCCGGGGTCTTCTGAGTACTTGGCAGCCAGGGCCGCAAACGACACGCCACCCTTCAGCTCATCGTAGATCGACGCCGCTCTGGCGAGCGCACGCTGGAGGTCCGCCTGATCGGCGGGATTGCAGCGGATCAGGATATGCGAGGCGCTGGCCACGGGTTCGCCGGCCGAAACCGACTTGATCTTGAGGACGCGGTAGAAACCGTGGTCGGCGATCGGCCCGACGATCTTGCCATGCGCGAGCTGCGACCCGAAGAGGGTGCTGGCGGCCGCCGGCGAGAAGTCGGCCCTGCTGAGTGCCTGGTTGACGGCAGTCGGGCGGTCGCTCTGGACCTTCACGAACTCGCTGTCGCTCGGCGCGGAGGCGAACTGGGGCACCAGGGCCTCGATCTCCTTCCTGACCTGCAGGCTGTCCTGTGACGAGGGCACCAGCGGATAGAGCACGAACTCTGCGCTGCGGGTCGGCTCCTGCCTGAGCTGCGACTTGTGTGCCTCATACCAGGCCTTCACCTCCTCCTGCTTCACCGGGAACTGCGCGTCGGTGCCTGCATAGCTGAGCGGGAACGGGATGAAGGAGGCGGAGAAGTGGGTGAACTGGCGCTGCACGAGCTCATCTACCTCGGGATCGGTCACGGTCCCCATGGTCTTGAGCGCCATGAGCAGCTTGTCCACCATCAGCTCACGCTTGACGACCTCTTCGGCCTTCACCCAGAAGGCCTTGGCCTGCGGGTCGCGGCGCGCCTTTTCGAGCAGCGTGCGGTCAATCTGCCCGGTGCGCGGATCGGTGAAGTTCTGGCGGATGATCATCGGAGGGTTGACCTCGCTGTTGACCGCATCCACCACCTCGCGGTCCTGCACGGCGATGCCGTACTTCCTGAACAGCTCCTCGACCAGGGCCTGGTCGACCACGATGTTCCAGGCCTGCTCGCGGAAGCTCATCTCGGCCTGGGGATTGACCTCGGCTCCGGGGTTGCTCCGCATGAAGTTCTGGCGCAGGCCGTTGTAGACCTCCTCGTACTGCGCCGAGGTGATCGGCTGCCCGTTCACCTTCCCCGCCTGGCCGCCTTTGCGGGCCGGGCCGGTGAAGTTCATTCCCCACTCGAAGACGATCAGCGCCAGGAAGGCCCCGACCAGGACAAACAGCACGATATGCGTCTTGTCCCTCAGTTTGGTCATCACCGCCATAATGTTCTCTTTCGTTTCAGATAATAAAAGTTATTCAGGCCACCCCTCCCTGCCGCAGAGCGGCACGAAGGCGAACCCGTGGAACACCTCATGCTCGAACCGCTGCCCGATGCGCCGGATCACGGTCATCTGCTGGAAGGCGAGGTCGCCGATCGGCGCCACCATCACTCCGCCGTCGGCCAGCTGGTCGAGCAGGGGCTGCGGGGCATGGGGTGCGGCCGCCGTGATCACGATCCCGTCGAAGGGAGCCTCCTCGGGCCATCCCAGGGTTCCGTCACCGAGCCGCCGCTCGACGGGGATATCGAGACTCTCCAGCGCCCTGCCGGCCATCTCGAACAAGCCGGCGATCCGCTCGATGGTGAACACCCGGTAACCGAGCGCGTCGAGGATAGCCGCCTGGTAGCCGGACCCGGTGCCGATCTCCAGCACCTTGCCCGCAGGTCGGCGCTCGAAAAGGAGCGAGGTCATGTAGGCCACGGTGTACGGCTGCGAAATGGTCTGCCCGTACCCGATCGGCCAGGCACAGTCGTCATAGGCGTAGGCCCGTGTCGCCTCATCGACGAACAGCTCGCGCCTGACCATCCCGAACACCTCGAGCACCCGGGGGTTGCCGATGCCGTAGGACTTCAGCTGTTCGACCATCTCCCGGCGCTGCCGCGCCATGCCGCCCTCATCCCCCATACGGTCCGTCATCGCTATCCATCCTCTCCAGGGGAGATTGCCCCCGCGACTCCGCGAAAGGCAGGATTCTTTGTACAGCCATGCTAATATTGCATCTTCCTTCAAATAATGCAATTCGGCCACATGCAGTTTACCACTTTCGGAAACAATTCCCGAGAAGGGAGCTACCTGCTCCTGATCGACCTCCGCGCGCCGGTACGGTTGTCGTTCGGAAGGTTCATGGGGGGAAGGGAGATGCCGCTCGGCAGGGGCAGCTACCTCTATGTAGGATCAGCACTCGGATCCCGAAAGGGGGCTTGGCCCCTCGCGAGCCGGCTCCTGCGCCATGCTTCGAGGAGCGCGGAGAAGCCGCCGCACGAGTTGCGAGAAGGGCTTCTCGGGTACTTCCGGTCAGCCGGGTTCGATTCGAAGCCGGGAAGCGCCGGGAAGCGGCTGCACTGGCATATCGACCACCTCCTCGACCTTCCCGAAGCCGAACTCGCCCACGTCGTCATGGTGGCGGGTCCCGAAAGGCTCGAGCATCGCCTTGCCGAGCTGGCGGCATCGATGCCGGGCGTTTCACCCGTGGCGGAGGGCCTCGGTGCGCAGGATGCCACCACCGGCACCCATCTTTTCAAAGTCGACGATCCCGAGGAGCTGCTGGGAAGACTGAAAATGACTTTGCCCGGTCTGTTGCCATCCTGAAACCGGGCACGGCACGCCGTGCCCCTACGACGAAACACATCAGGCTCCGAACTCCCCTACGTTATCAACTATCCATTATCAACTGTCAACTACCCCTCCTTCTCCAGCAGCGCCTCCACGAAAGCCTTGCGGTCGAAGAGCTGCAGGTCGTCGATCTTCTCGCCGACGCCGATGTACTTGACCGGAACGTTCAGCTCCCTGGAGATCGAGAGCACGATGCCACCCTTCGAGGTGCCGTCCAGCTTGGTCATGACCAGGCCCGTGACGTTGACGAACTTCGTGAACTCGCGCGCCTGCAAGACGGCGTTCTGGCCCGTGGTGCCGTCGAGCACCAGCAGTACCTCGTGCGGGGCCTCGGGCACCTTCTTCCTGGCGACACGCATGATCTTGGCGAGCTCCTCCATCAGGTGGCTCTTGTTGTGCAGGCGTCCGGCCGTGTCGACCAGCACGACGTCGATCCCTTTCGACACCGCCGAACTGACCGAGTCGAACACCACCGAGGCCGGATCGGCTCCCTGCCCCTGGCCGATGATGGGCACCCCGGCCCGCTCCGCCCAGATGCTGAGCTGCTCGAAGGCCGCGGCCCTGAAGGTGTCGGCGGCCGCGATGACCACCTTCTTGCCTGCCTTCTGGTAGTTGTTGGCGAGCTTGGCCACGCTGGTGGTCTTGCCGGCACCGTTGACCCCGACGATCATCACCACCCAGGGCTTTGCCGGAAGGGGGACGTCGAAATCGACCGGGTGCTCGTGCCCCGATTCGGCGAGCAGCTTGCGGATCTCCTCCATGACCATCCCGTTCAGCTCCTCCTCGGAGCGGTAGCTCTCGGACTTCGAGCGCTCCGTCACCGCATCGACGATGTCGAGGGTGGTCTCGACCCCCACGTCGGCCGCGACCAGCACGTTCTCGAGCTCCTCGAGGAACTCGTCGTCCACCTCCGTCTTGCCCTTCGAAACGAAGGTGAGCTTGTCCCGCAGCGAATCGCGGGTCTTGCTGAGCCCCTCCTTGAGGCGCGTCAGCCCGAGCTTGTCAAAAAAACCCATGGGAATGAAAAATTGGCTATGTTTTAGTGCGGCAAGGCAACGGAGACCGATCCGGCCGATGGCAATCAATAAATGTACGCAATTCCATGGCATATAAATCCATATCGGAGATCGGCGAATTCGGGCTGATCGAACGGCTGTCGAAGATTGCGGCGCCGACGATGGCCAACACCCCTGCGCTCCTCGAGGGGATCGGTGACGACTGCGCGGTCTACCGTACCGGAGGGGGCTCGGTACAGGTCGCCACCACCGACCTCCTGGTCGAGCAGGTCCATTTCGACCTGCTGACCACGCCGATGCACCACCTCGGCAGCAAGTCCATCAGCGTGAACGTCTCGGACGTCTGCGCCATGAACGCCCTTCCCGAGTACGCCCTGATCTCGATCGCCGTCCCTAAAAACATCCCGGTCGAAATGGTCGAGCAGCTCTACCAGGGCATGGCCCACGCCGCATCCCGCTACGGCGTGGCCATCGCCGGGGGCGACACCTCCTCCTCCCCCTCCGGCCTCATGATCTCGGTGACCATGACCGGCAAGGCCGACGAAAGGATGCTTACCTACCGGAAAGGGGCCAGGCCGGGCGACCTGCTCTGCGTGTCGGGAAGCCTCGGCGGCTCCGCTGCGGGGCTGAAGCTGCTGATGCGCGAGCGCGATTTCATGCTCGAGCAGCTCCGCGACAACCAGCCCTACGACAGGGAGCTGATGGCCGAACTGCGGGAGTACTCGGAGGCGATCCGCTGCCACCTGCTGCCCGAGGCGCGCATCGACCTGGTCCGGTTCTTCCATGAGAACGGGATCGTGCCCACCGCCATGATCGACATCTCCGACGGCCTGGCCTCGGACCTCGGCCACATCTGCCGTCGCTCGAACGTGGGCGCCCACCTCGAGGAGGGGAAGATCCCGGTGCTCTCGGAGGCCCGCGCCGTCGCGGACGAGATGCAGGACGACGCCCTCTCATGGGCGCTCTCCGGCGGCGAGGAGTACCAGCTGCTCTTCACCCTTCCGAAGGAGCGGTACGACGATATCGCCGGCAACCGCGACATCTCGGTCATCGGCGAGATCCTGCCCGCCGGCGAAGGGCTGCTGCTGACCGATATCTTCGGCATGACGATCGACCTCGAAGGGACGGCAGGAGGCTACGACCACTTCGGGAAGGAGTGAATCATGGGCTTCCCCGAGCAGGCAGGGAGGAAGCGGTTTGCCTCTTACCTTTCAAGATGCTAAATTGAGCAACCTGTCGTAATGACGCTTGCCGAAGTGGCGGAACTGGTAGACGCCCGGGACTTAAAATCCCGTGTTCAGCAATGGACGTGCGGGTTCGAGCCCCGCCTTCGGTACCCCATCCATCATGACAAACACCGATCGCATGAGTACAGAGCCCACCAAAATCCTCCTCACCGAGGACGAGATGCCCCGCCAATGGTACAACATCCAGGCAGACCTCCCCATGATGCCGCCCCCGCTCGGGCCGGACGGCAAGCCGGTGGGCCCCGACGACCTCGCACGGGTCTTCCCGATGAACCTGATCGAACAGGAGATGAGCACCGAACGGTGGATCGATATTCCCGAAGAGGTCCTCGGCATCCTCAAGCTCTGGCGCCCCTCGCCGCTCTACCGCGCCCGCAGGCTTGAAGCGGCGCTCGGCACCCCGGCGAAGATCTTCTACAAGAACGAAGGGGTCTCGCCGGACGGCAGCCACAAGCCGAACACCGCCGTGCCGCAGGCGTGGTACAACAAGCAGTTCGGCATCAAGTACCTGACCACCGAGACCGGCGCCGGCCAGTGGGGCAGCGCGCTCTCGATGAGCTGCAAGCTGATCGGCATCCAGTGCAAGGTCTTCATGGTCCGCATCAGCTTCGACCAGAAACCCTTCCGCAAGGCGATGATGCGCACCTGGGGCGGCGAGTGCATCGCCAGCCCGAGCATGGAGACCAGGATCGGCCGCCAGATCCTCCAGGAGACCCCCGATACCCCCGGCAGCCTCGGCATCGCCATCAGCGAGGCGATCGAGCAGGCGGTCGAGCGCGACGACACGCGCTACGCCCTCGGCAGCGTGCTGAACCACGTGATGCTGCACCAGACCATCATCGGCCTCGAGGCGAAAAAGCAGCTCGAGAAGGTGGGCCTCTATCCCGACGTCGTCATCGGTTGCGCGGGCGGCGGATCGAACTTCGCCGGCATCAGCTTCCCGTTCCTCTACGATAAGATCAACGGCAAGGATGTCCAGGTCATCGCCACCGAGCCGGAGGCCTGCCCGACCCTGACCCGCGCCCCCTACGTCTACGACTCCGGTGACGTCGCCAAGATGACCCCGCTGCTGCCGATGCACAGCCTCGGCCACCAGTTCATTCCGTCGGCGATCCATGCCGGCGGCCTGCGCTACCACGGCATGGCCCCGCTGGTCAGCCACACCAAGCAGCTCGGACTGATCGACGCGACCGCTGTCGGCCAGACCGAATGCTACGAGGCGGCCCTGCTGTTCGCCCACACCGAAGGCTGCATCCCCGCGCCCGAAACCTCCCACGCCATCGCCCAGACGATCCGCGAAGCGCGCAAAGCCAAGGCGGAAGGCAAGGAGAAGGTAATCCTCATGAACTGGTCCGGCCACGGCCTCATGGACCTGCAGGGCTACGAGGCGTTCCTCGACGGCAGGATCAGCGACTACGCCCTGCCAGAAGAGCTGCTGCAGCGCTCTCTCGCCTCGCTCGAAGGCCACCCGCCGATCGG
>OMIK01000075.1 GCA_900299075.1 Chlorobi bacterium Chlorobi_1 | reverse complement strand
CCCGGCTTTCAAGCCGGGTAACACCGATAATACACAATTAAAATAGGGCTTTAGCCCAATTCTTTTCTGTCGCGGCATTTGCGACTTGTTGCTGCCGTACTAATAACTGCTTTTATTTTGCCTGTGTCCGTCTTCTTACGTCCCTGTGCCCGTCCGTCCCTGCGTCCGTCCTTGTTTGTGGGAAGGCGAAGTATGGCCCAAAAGGGGATGAGTGAGCCCCTCCCGAAAATCAGGACGGCTGGTTAAATTGATCTGAAACATCAAAACCAGCAGACATCATGAAACGAACCCGCCGGAAATTCACGCCTGAATTCAAAACCAAGGCACCAGTGCCGAACTGGAGTTCGGCGCTCCCGGGGTTGGCGGGTTTCGTGGGTGGGAATGGTTCCGGGGTGGGGACGGGATGCCGCCCCCGCAGGATTTGGAGGCACGCATGAGCATTTTCTCGAAAATCCTGCCGCTGTTTCTCCTGCCCGTGGGGCTCAGCCTGGTGCTGATGGCCACTGGACTGGTGCTTCGTCGAAAGGTTGTCGGATGGTTTGCGGCTTTGCTGCTCTGGTTGTGCAGCATGCCGATTGTCGCGGACAGCCTGATGCGCAGCGTGGAGGGGCGCCAGGGGGGCGTGGCTGTCGGGTCGGTTGCAACGGCGGATGCGGTGGTCGTCCTGAGCGGTATGATGCGTCAGGTGGACGGGGCGCCGCTGGGGGAGTGGGGGGACGCCGCAGACCGGTTCGAAGCCGGAGTCAGGCTGTATCGCGCAGGGAAGGCTCCGAGGATCATTTTCACTGGCGGGCAGTGGCCCTGGCAGCCGGATATGGTTCCGGAGGGGCAGTTGCTGGCAAAGCGGGCATACGGAGCAGGTGTTCCCGCCTGGGCGGTCTCGGTGACGCCGGCGGTAGGCAATACCCTTGAGGAGGCACGTGCAGTCGGGCAGATGCTGCGATCGGGCGCCGGTGCAGCGCGGCCGCGGGTCATCCTGGTCACCAGCGCATTCCACATGCAGCGTTCATCGATGCTTTTTGAGCGTGCGGGGATTCTGGTCGAGCGATTTCCTGTTGATTACCGGACTGAATCCAAGGAGCGCGTGACTCTTTTGAGTTTCCTTCCGCAAGCCGAGGCGCTCGAGAAGAGTTCGGTTGCGCTGCATGAACTCATGGGTCGGCTGTATCTGGGCACCTACTGAGGGAGGTTCGTCTCCCGGCCCAGATAACAGAAAAGCCCGCGACTGGCGGGCTTTCGTGATTTGTGGCTGGCGGAGAGGGTGGGATTCGAACCCACGGTACACTTGCGCGCACAACGGTTTTCGAGACCGTCCAATTCAACCACTCTTGCACCTCTCCAAGTGCGTTGTTTCCGGCAGCGGGCTGTTCGCCTGCTTCCGGCAGGTTCTCCGGAGTGCCGGTTCATCGGGAGTTCCGAGGGACTCGAATATACTTTAACACGCCCGACTTTACCAAAATATTTTGCTGGCAGGGTGGTTGGATTCGGGATGATTACAGGGCTGGCCGGAGGCGCCCCTGAATTGCGTAGTGAATGACGGGGGATAGTTCGTATTTTTATAAAGCGTGTTGTTGCTTGTGATTTGGGCTGTTGAACCCTTCAACTCGTCGCCATGAAAGTCTTTCGAATGCTATTGGCTGCCAGCGTCGCAGCGTTGACGTCGTTAGCTTCGTCCGTATATGCCGGCGTCCCGGTTACGGCCGAGTCGGTGAAGAACATCCCGTACCATCCGGTTATCAAGGGCTCTTCCGACAAGGTGGAGGTGAGGAGCATCAAGTTGGTCAACGGTATGTATGAAAAGGGGCGGCGGTTCGTCGACCGGGATTACGAGTTCCTGCGCGTCGGGCAGGTCGCTTTAGGGGACCTCAACGGTGACGGGAAGGCAGACGCGGCGGTCGTGCTCTACCATATGGCCGGAGACCACCGCATGACGCAGCTTGCCGTTGTGCTTGATGTGAACGGGACTCCGCGCCATGCCGCGTCGCGCGAGTTCGGCGAGTTCACGGAGGTGATGGACCTGAGATGCTCCACCTCACCTGTTTCAGACAGGAAAACAGGGCTGGTTGCGAAAAAGGGTGCGGTGAACGTGGAGGTGAGCAACGAAACCTGCTGCGGCGGCCAGGGGAAGACGGTGACCTATATTTTCGACGGGACCCGGCTTCTGGGGCAGGATCCCTTCGCGAAACAATAACAGGGGCGCATTTCAGGATTTGCCGTTGGGCTCCTCTTTCTTGTCGTAGGAGACGATCGGCTTCTTGACCTCCTCTTCGAAATCGGCCGTAGCTTTCTTGAACTCTTTCAGGCCGCTTCCTAGTCCTTTCATAAGGTCGGGCAGTTTCTTCGGCCCGAAGAGCAGGATAACGATTCCCCCGATAAGCAGCAGATCCATCTGTCCGAACATAGGTAGGCTCCTCGATATGATTGTGGTGAGTTTGTGCGGCGTGCAGAATGGATAATACGCAATGGCTGCATGATCGCAAAATCAAGGTTGGGCTTGCCGGAAGCGCCGGGCGCTAGCCCGGTTTCTTATGGTGTGTGTGGGGGGGGGTGAGCTGACGAGGAGAGTAGAGGGAGTGGCGCCTTTGGCACCAGTGCCGAGCTGGAGCTCGGCGCTCCCGGGACGCTCCCGGGGTTCAAGGGGACCCAGGAAGAATGAATAGAAAAAGCCTCCGTTGTGGAGGCTTTTTCTGTTTCGTCTGAGCGGGAAACGAGACTCGAACTCGCGACCCCAACCTTGGCAAGGTTGTGCTCTACCAGCTGAGCTATTCCCGCTTGAGAGGCCTAATTATAGGGATTATTCCCGTTTTGTGCAACAGGGAAATAAAGAAATTGCATCGGGGAACAGAGACGGTTGAGGATGGTTGTCCCCGTCGGAGGCGTTGCTGGTGAAGTATTTGAGGGTTAAGTATTCGAACGTGACGAATGTGGCGCCTTTGGCGCCAGTGCCGAGCTGGAGCTCGGCGCTCCCGGGGCGTTCTCGGGGTGCTCCCGGGGGAGAGGAGCAGCAGGGCAAATAAACATGAAAAGCCTCCGGTGTGGAGGCTTTTCATGTTTCGTCTGAGCGGGAAACGAGACTCGAACTCGCGACCCCAACCTTGGCAAGGTTGTGCTCTACCAGCTGAGCTATTCCCGCTTGAGAGGCCTAATTATAGGGATTATTCCGGTTTCGTGCAAGAGCTGGTTCGTGATTTTTTCCAAATCTTTTCCGATGCTCGCGGTGCGAAGGGGATGCGAAGAGAAGGCGTAAGAGAATGCCGAGCTGGAGCTCGGCGCTCCCGGCAATATTCAAAGATGCAGCTCCTGCATGATGGTGCCCATGTCCTTGTCGCCTCGGCCGGAGAGGTTGACGACGAGGTTTGTGCCCTTGTCCATTATCGGCGCTCGCGTGATGGCGTAGTGCATGGCGTGGGCCGATTCGAGGGCGCAGATGATCCCTTCGGTCTTGGCGAGGGTGTCGAGGGCGTCGAGCGCCTCGCGGTCGGTGGCGGAGGTGTAGGTGGCAATCCCTTTGCGCTGGAGGTAGCAGTGCTCCGGGCCGACGCCGGGGTAGTCGAGGCCGGCGGAGATGGAGTGGGCCTCCTGTACCTGGCCGAATTCGTCCTGCAGCAGCTTCATCATGGAGCCATGGAGCACCCCGATATCGCCGCGGGTGAGTGAGGCGGCGTGCCTGCCTTCGAGCCCTTCGCCGGCGGCTTCGACGCCGATGAGTTCGACCTCCTTCGAGTCGGGGATGAAGTCGTGGAACATGCCGATGGCGTTGCTGCCGCCGCCCACGCAGGCGACGACCACCTCCGGCAGACGCCCTATCTGCTCCATGCACTGGCGCCGGGTCTCACGTCCGATGACGGCCTGGAAGTCCCTGACCATCATGGGGTAGGGGTGCATGCCGATGACCGAGCCGACGATGTAGAAGGTCTCCTCCGGATTGTTCATCCAGTCGCGGATCGCTTCGCTGGTGGCGTCCTTGAGGGTCCTGGTGCCTGCGGTGACCGGCCGCACGGTGGCGCCGAGCAGCTTCATTCTTGCGACATTGGGGGCCTGGCGGCGGATATCCTCCTCGCCCATGTAGACGATGCACTCGAGGTCGAAGAGCGCGCAGACGGTCGCGGTGGCCACGCCGTGCTGGCCGGCGCCGGTTTCGGCGATGACACGCCTCTTGCCCATGCGCTTGGCGAGGAGCACCTGGCCGAGCGCGTTGTTGATCTTGTGGGCGCCCGTGTGGCAGAGGTCCTCCCGCTTCAGCCAGATGGAGGCGCCGCCGAGCTTTTCGCTCAGCCTCCTGGCGTGGTAGAGCGGCGTCGGGCGGCCTACATAGTGGCGGAGCAGGTCGTCGAGAGCGGCCTGGAATCCGGGGTCATCCTTCGCCTCGAGGTACTCCCGTTCGAGGTCGGAGGCGTTCTTTATCAGTGTTTCGGGGATGAACTTGCCGCCGAAGACGCCGAAGTGGCCGGCTGCGTCGGGGGCATTGTAAGCAACCTTCGTCATGAGGTTCGATTCGTTGTGGTAGTTGTTGATGCCTTTCATGGAGCCGGCGTACAGGGGAGCATGCATCTGGCAAAGCCTTAATATAGGAATTCCCATCAAAACAGTTCCTTTGTGCCCGCGCCGGCCGCTGCGTGTACCCGACTTCTGGCCGACCCGCCCGGGAACCCTTTTTCGGCTACACATGAGTTTCTCATTCATATGAAGTAAATGTTTCGCAATAGTGTTTTTAT